>VYDC01000167.1:3856-4145 GCA_009843585.1 Chloroflexota bacterium
GTGCCCTTCTGTCGTTGTTTTTTCTCGTTCCCGGTGTTTGCGCCCCGGGGGGGGGGGGGGGCCCCGCCCCGCCGACCGCCGCGGGGAGATCCGCGCGGCGCCCGCCTCGTGCGGTCCGGCCCTTCGCCATCTCGGCGCCCCTCTCGCTCGACGCCCTCCCGGGCGCCCCGGCCCCCGCCGACCGAGCGATCCGTCGTGAGCGCGAATCTAGAACGGGTGTTCGTTTACTGTCAAGGCGCAGCGCCGTCGCGGGAACGCGCCGGGGCGTACTCTACGCCCCGTCCCGCGG
>VYDC01000275.1 GCA_009843585.1 Chloroflexota bacterium
ACGACCTCGCGGCCGCTCTCGGCAGCGTCGTGAGCGAGGCCGAGGCGAGCCTCGAGCGGACCCCGGAGCTGCTCCCCCGGCTGCGCGAGGCGGGCGTCGTCGACGCCGGGGGCATGGGGGTCGCCGTGCTGCTGCGGGGGCTCCACAGCGGCCTGACCGGCACGCCGCTCCCCGAGGCGGCCCAGGCCCCGGTGGGCGAGGTCGAGCTCTCCGGCGTCGAGCACGAGGGGCACGGCTACTGCACCGAGTACGTCGTGCGCGGCGCCTCGCTCGATCGCGCCGCCCTCGAGCGGGCGCTCGTCGCCGTGGGCGGCGAGTCGCTGCTGGTGGTCGGGGACGCCCGCGCCCTCCACGTCCACGCGCACGTCGACGATCCCGGGCCCGCCATCTCGGCCGGCGCGCAGGCGGGGGCGCTCGAGGCCGTGAAGGTCGAGAACATGCAGGCGCAGCACGAGGAGTGGGCGGCCGGGCACCGCGACGCCGACGCGCCGCCCGGCCCCGCCGGCCAGGACGCGGAGCCGCCGCGGCTGGGGATGGTCGCGGTGGCGGCGGGGCCCGGCCTCGCCGCCGCCTTCCGCGAGCTCGGAGCATCGGCGATCGTCGAGGGCGGGCCGACCTTCAACCCCTCGGCGGGCGAGCTGCTCGAGGCGGCGCGGCGGGCGGGGCGCGAGCACGTCTTCCTGCTCCCGAACGACTCGAACGTGCTGCTGGCGGCTGAGCAGGCGGCATCGCAGGAGCCGGAGCTCGTCACGGTGATCCCGGCCCGGTCGACGCCCGCCGGGCTCAGCGCCGCCCTCGGCTACCAGCCGGAGGGCGAGCCCTCGGAGGTGCGGTCCCAGATGACCGCGCAGCTCGCCGACGTCCGGTCGGTGGAGGTGACGCGCGCCGTCCGCGACACCGCCATCGACGGGATGGACGTCGCCGTCGGCGACGCGATCGCGCTCGTCGACGGGCGGCTCGTGGCCCGCGCCGACTCGCTCGAGGAGGCGCTGCTCGCGGCTATCGGCCCCCTCGCGGCGGAGGCGGAGGTGGTGACCATCTACCTCGGCGAGCAGGCCGACGCCCGCTCGGCGGAGGCGGTGAGCCGCCTCGTCACGGATGCGCACGACCATCTCGAGGTCGACGTCTTCCCGGGCGGCCAGCCGCACTACCCTTATCTCGCAAGCGTGGAATAGGAGACCACCCATCATGGCGATCCGCATCGTGACCGACTCCACCGCGGACCTCCCGGCCGACATGGCCGCGAGCCTCGGCATCACCGTCGTCCCGCTCTACGTGCACTTCGGCGACGAGCAGCTGCGAGACGGCATCGACATCTCGTCCGAGGAGTTCTTCGAGCGCCTCCAGAGCGAGTCGCGCACCCCCACCACGTCGCAGCCGCCGGCGGGCGCGTTCCGCGACGTCTACCGCGAGCTCTCAGCCGACGGCTCCGAGATCGTCTCCATCCACGTCTCGTCGAAGCTCTCGGGCACCTTCGCCTCCGCCCAGCAGGGCGCCGCCAGCCTCGACGGCGCCGAGGTCCGCGTGGTCGACTCGGGCGCCGCCTCGATGGCGCTCGGGATGGCGGCGATCGCCGCCGCGGAGGCCGCCGTCCGCGGCGACTCCGCCGACGACGTCGTCGCGGCCGCCGAGGACGTGCTGGGGCGAACCCACATGCTCGTCATCTTCGACACGCTCGAATACCTCAGGCGCGGCGGCCGCATCGGTCGCGGCATGGAGCTCATCGGCACGCTGGCGCGGCTCAAGCCCATCGCCACCATCAGGGACGGCGAGGTCGCCGCCGCCGGGCGCGTCCGCACTAAGGGGAAGGCCATCGAGGAGGTGCTGCGCCGCTTCTCGGAGCTCCGCCCCCTGGAGCGGGCGGGCGTCGTGCACGCGACGACGCCGGATGAGTGCGACTACTTCGCGGAGCGGCTGCACGGCCTGGCCCCGGGGATCCCGATCACGCAGGGCCGCATCGGTCCCGTGCTCGGGGTCCACGCCGGTCCCGGCGTGCTCGGCGCGACGGTCGTGACCGCCCCTCCCGCCGACGCGGGAGGCTCCCCGCCGACGGGAGAGTGACCGCCGACCTCGCGCGCCTCGCCGAGATCCTCGGCCGGGAGCTCGAGGACGGCTGCCGCGACCGGGTCGTCACGGGCGGGCTCGACACCTACCTGCGCCTGCAGGCGCGCGACGAGGCGCCCCGCTCGCCGCTCCTCCGGATGGTCGCGGCGCTCCCCGCGAGCGGCTACCGCACGCTCGACGCGGAGTCGCGCCGGGCCTGGCTGCGGCGCGCGCTCGCCACGCTCGCGGCGGAGGCGGCCGGAAGCGGCCGCGCGCCCCCCCGGCGCCGTGCCGGCGGCGGGACGGGGAGCGGGAGCGCCGCCCCCCCGCGCGGGCGCCCGGCGGGGGCCGCCCGGCGCGAGCCCGTCCCGATCCCCGACGGCCCCGAGGCGCTCGCCCTGCCGATCGCGTCCGCCGGCGTCAGGGCGGGGAAGGCGACGCTCGAGCGCCTGGAGCGCCTCGGCCTGAGGACCGTGGAGGAGGCGCTCCGCCACTTCCCCTACCGCCACCTCGACTTCAGCAACGTCGTGCCGATCACCCAGCTGCTCATCGGCAGGGAGCAGACGGTGCGGGGGCGGCTCGTCCGGGTGCGTGAGGTGCGCATGGGCCGGGGCGGCCGGATGCGCTCGACCGAGGCCACGCTCTCCGACGAGTCGGGGGCCTCGATACGCGTCGTCTGGTTCAACCAGCCCTACCTCACGCGCCAGCTGCGCGAGGGTTCCGAGATCGCCGTCGCCGGCGCCGTGCGCGCCTTCCGCGGCCGCCCCACCTTCGACAACCCCGACTTCGAGCTGACCGGCGCCGACGGCGAGGCCCGCCACACCGGGCGGCTCGTCCCCGTCTACGGCCTCACCACCGGCCTCGGCCAGAGGACGCTGCGCTCGCTCATCGCCGCTCTCCTGGAGCGCTTCGTCGACCGCGTGCCGGAGACGCTCCCGCCCGCCCTCGTCGCGCGCCACGGGCTGCCGCCGCTCTCCCAGGCGATGCGCCAGCTCCACTACCCCGACGACGCCCCGTCGCTCGACCTCGCGCGGCACCGCCTCGCCTTCGACGAGCTGCTCGGCATCCAGCTGGGCGTCGTCAGGCGCCGCCGCGCCTGGCGCGAGAGCGGCGCGGCCCCCGCCATCGCCGAGCACCGGGCGGCGCGCGGCTTCGTCCAGGAACTCCCCTTCGCCCTCACGAAGGCCCAGCAGCGCACGCTCGACGACGTGCTCCGGGACCTCGAGCAGGGCGTCCCGATGTCCCGGCTGCTCGAGGGGGACGTCGGCTCCGGGAAGACCGTCGTCGCCCTCGCCGCGATGCTCGACGCCGTCGCGGCGGGGAGGCAGGCGGCGCTCATGGCGCCGACCGAGGTGCTCGCCGAGCAGCACCTGCGCACGATCCGCCGCCTGCTCACCGGATCGGAGGAGCCTCCGCTCGGCGACGTGGTGCCGCTCCCCTACCTCCCGACGCCCCTGCGGCTGCTCTCGCTCCGGGGCGCCGCGCGCGCGAAGGAGCGGCGGGACGTGCTGGCGGCGCTCGCCCACGACGAGACGCCGCAGATCGTCGTCGGGACGCACGCGCTGATACAGGAGGACGTGGCGCTGCCCCGGCTCGGTCTCGCCGTCGTCGACGAGCAGCACCGCTTCGGCGTTCGGCAGCGCTCCGCGCTGCGCGAGCGCGCCCGGGGCCCGGAGGCCGGGTCCGACGAGACGGACGACGCGCCGGCCTGCCACCTGCTGGTGATGACGGCGACGCCGATCCCGCGCTCGCTGGCGCTCACCCTCTACGGCGACCTCGATCTCTCCGTCATCGACGAGATGCCGCCCGGGCGGGCTGCGGTCGAGACGAGCTGGCTCGACGGCGCCGAGCGGCGGCAGGCGTTCGACCGGCTGCGGTCCGAGCTCGACGCGGGGAGGCAGGGGTTCGTGATCTGCCCCCTGGTCGAGGGCTCCGAGGCCGTCGCCTCGCGCGCGGCGACGGAGGAGTACGAGCGGATCCGGCGCGACGAGCTGCCGGGCCGCTCCGACCGCGTCGCGCTCCTGCACGGACGGCTCCCCGCGCGCGAGAAGGACGAGGGGATGGCGCGCTTCGTCTCGGG
>VYDC01000153.1:0-10933 GCA_009843585.1 Chloroflexota bacterium
TCCCCGCACAGCGCTTCCTCGGGCCGGACGCCGCGGTCGGCCGCTGGCACGTGAGCAGCGAGATCGAGGTCGCACGGGGCGTCCTCGGGACGGTCCGCGCCCGCTGGCTCGCGGACGGGCGCATCGAGTGGGGTTTCCGCGACGCCGCCGGCGCGGCTATCGTCCCCGACGTGAGGTTCTTGCCGGCGGAGCCGCCGGCAGGACGGTGGTTCCGCAGCACGCCGCTCGACGTGACCCCCGTCCGGGCGGCGAGCGAGTAGACGGCCTCGATCCCGCTCATCACTCCCCGGGGCGGGAGCGCGGCCTCACTTGAAGGGTCGTCGCCGGGCGCGAGCGGAGGAGGGTGACCGGATGGCAATGGCATCGACACGGCAGGCAGGGCTCGCGCTCGTCGCGGGGGTCGTCCTGGCGATGGTGGGATCCCTCGTCTTCCCCGGCGGGCCGTTCGTCGAGAGCGTCGACCAGACGGACTTCGAGGCGGCGCTCGCGGCCCTCGCCGACAGCCCCCGCCTCGGGCACCTCACGTCGCTGATGGTGATCGTCGGGATGCTGCTCCACGCCTACGGGCTGCTCGGGCTCATCGGCCTGGCTCGCGGGCAGGAGGGCCTCCGGGGACCGGGGCTGCGGTTCGGGATCCTCCTCAGCCTGTTCGCGTGGGGCATCTTCACCGTCGCGATCGGCAAGCGGCTCATGGTGATCCACCTCATCCAGCGCAGCGACCTCGCCGAGACGGCCGAGATGCAGGCGCTCTCCGACAGCGCGGCGCTCACCGGTCACACCGAGATGGCGGGCCTGACCGTCGCGTTCATCACCATGTACCCGTTCGAATCGGCCCTCGTGGGGCTCGGCCTCGCGCCGCGGTTCGTCGGGATGGACGTCTTCCGGGCCTCCTGCTACGGCCTCGTCGTGGTCGGGGCGCTCGGGCTTCTGAACCTCGTGTACGCCCTCTTCGTTCCCGACACGGATCTGTTGAGTCACCTCATCATCAACAACCTCGTGCTGTCGTTCGGCTCGCTCTGCCTGCTGATCCTCGGCATCGGCATGTACCGGGGCCGCAGCGAGTTCACGCCCGACGACGCCCGCTAGGCGTTCACGGCGGCCGGAGGCTTGCCCGCGGGCTCGCCGGTCGCGGCGGAGAGGGGGAAGGGACGCCGTCCCCGGCGCCCCTTCCCATGACCGCGCGACCCGGGCGGGAGGGCTACTCCGAGCCGCCGGCCAGGGTGGGGCTCTTCTTGCCGTTGCGCGCGCCGCTCCCGTCTCCCGGGTCGCAGTCGCCGGCGCGCCCCCGGTGACCGCGTCCGCCAAGGCCCGATCGATCGGCGCGCTCACCGCGGTGACCGGCCCGGTGGACGCCGGGGCCCCGGCCGGCGTCGCGGAGCAACGCCGCCTGCTCGGAGCTGATCTCGCCCGCCTCCTCGGCCGCGCCGATGGCGGCGTCCCGCGCCTCGACGAGGGCGGCCGCCAGGGCGACCCTGTTCACGGCGGCGAGCCGTTGGCGCAGCGTGCCGTCCTCCCTCGCCGCGTCGACCTCGGCCCTCGTGATGCCGAGCGCCGAGGCGTAGGCGGCGGACGCATCGACCCGCACCGCGCCCCGCAGGCTCTTGAGCGCGTCGATCTCGTCGGCCGTGAGGTCGTCCCGCCCGGCGCGGATCATCTCCGTGAGCCGGTCGGCCTGCGCCGGGGTGATGTCGCCGGCCGCCTCGGCGGCGTCGACGGCCTCGGTCGCCTCGTCCTCGTAGGCCGCCCGGAGGTCGCCTCTCGAGACGTCGACGAGGAGGCCTGCGAGCGTGCCGTCCTCGCGCGCCTGCTCGACCTCGCCCGAGCTGATGCCGAGCGCCCGCGCCAGCACGTCGACCCGGTCTACCAGGCGGCCGCCGGGGTGCGCGAGCGCCGTGCCGGCGACGAGCAGCGCCGCCAGGCCGCCGAGGGCCAGTGCCGCTATCGCTCTCGTCCGTGTCATGTGACCTTCTTCGCTGATCCGGTCACGGTGGGCCGCAGGCTAGCGGGCGGTGCGTAAGCCCCCGGTAAGTCCCGCGTAAGGCCCGCCGGTCGCGCCGTCGTCGTGAAGGAGCGGGCCGTCGCGTCGCGTGACGGGGGGTGGTGCTCCGGAGGTCCGGCTCCCGCCGGAGGGACGCCGCGCCGGGCGCCGGCGCTACCGGGGCGTGCGCTCCCGCCTGCGGGGCAGCGAGATCTCGATGGCGAGGCCGCCCCGGGGCAGCGCGCGCGCCGCCGCAGCGCCGCGGTGGGCGTTCACGATGGCGCGCACGATGGAGAGCCCGAGGCCGTAGCCTCCCCGCCCGCGCGTGCGGGTTCCCTCCAGCCGCGTGAAGCGCTCGAAGAGCCGCGGCGCCTCGTCCTCTGCGATGGGAGCGCCTCCGTTGGCGACGCGCAGCGTCGCCGTCTCGCCGTCCGTGCCGCTCGTGATCTCGATCCAGCCGCCCCGCTCGTTGTGCTGCACCGCGTTGTCGACGAGGTTCCCGGCCAGGCGGTCCAGCAGCATCGGGTCTCCCTCGACGCGCGCCTCGTCGAGCCGGAGCGTGAGGCGCAGTTCCAGCGCGGCGATCTCCGCCTCGCGCGCGTCGACGGCGCGCCGCACCGCCTCGGCGAGGTCGGTCTCCTCGTCGTGCGCGAGCGGCTCCTCGGCGCGCGCGAGCACCAGCAGCCGGTCGATGAGGTCCTCGGTGCGGTCGATGGCGCGGCGCACGACCGAGGCCGTGCTCGCCAGCTGCTCGCGGCCCGCGTCCGGATCCTCGAGCGTGACGTCGATCTCGGTGCGGATGATCGTGAGCGGGGTGCGCAGCTCGTGCGAGGCGTTGGCGACGAACTCGCGCTGCGCCCGGAACGCCGACTGCAGGCGGTCGAGCATCGCGTCGAACTGGTCGGCGAGGTCCTTGAGCTCGTCGGAGGGCCCGGTGAGATCGATGCGCTCGTCGAGGCTCTCGTCGCCGATGCGGCGCGCGGTGGCGGCGATCTCGTGGACGGGCCGCAGCAGCCGCCCGGCCACGAGCCAGCCGAGGCCGATCGAGAGCGCGGCCATCAGCGCGAAGGCGACGCTCGACTGCCAGATGATCTGGTCGAGGGTGTCGCTCTTGATGTGGGAGATGACGCTGTTGAAGAGCGGCGCCGCGGAGACGGCGCGGCGGGGGTTGACGGGGCGGCTGGGCGGCTGCGGCCGCTCCAGCAGGAAGAGGAACTCGCCGCGCAGCTCGCCCGGCTCCATCTGGAGGCGCTGCTCGAGGTTCTCCCGGAGATCGGCGCTGTCGGAGGGAAAGGTGCGCGCGACGAGGGCGACGTTGAAGGCCAGCACCGTCGTGCCGGCGAGGAGGAGGAGACCGCCGTACCAGAGCGTGAGGCGGAGCCGGATCGAGGGCCTCGGGACGGAGCTACGCGTCAGGCGCATCAGGGGATGCGGTAGCCGACGCCGCGCACCGTCTCGATCAGCGACGGCTCGCCGAGGGTCTTGCGGAGCTTCATGACCGTGACGCGCACGACGTTGGTGAACGGATCCGTGTGCTCGTCCCAGGCGCGATCGAGCAACTCCTCGGGGCTGACCACCGCGCCCTCGGCCTCGAGCAGCACCTGCAGCACCGCGAACTCCTTGCGCGTGAGGCGGAGCTCCCGCCCGCCGCGCGTGGCGCCGCGCCGCGCCGCGTCGAGGCGCACGCCGCCGCGCTCGAGCACCGGCCGCGCCGCCGGGCGCGTGCGCCGCCCGAGCGCGCGGATGCGCGCGCGCAGCTCTCCGAAGTCGAACGGCTTGGCGAGGTAGTCGTCCGCCCCGAGGTCGAGCCCATCGATGCGGTCGAGGACGGCGGCGGCGGCGGTGAGCATGAGGATGCGGGGATCGCCCTCGCCGGCGACGAGCTCGCGGCAGACCTCGTCCCCGTGCACGCGCGGCAGATCGCGGTCGAGCACGACGACGTCGTAGGGGTGTATGGAGGCCTTCTCGAGGGCGGCGGCGCCGTCGAAGGCCACGTCGACCGCGAGCCCGTCGCGCCGCAGCCCCCGCGCGATCGCGTTCGCGAGGTCGCGCTCGTCCTCGACCAGCAGGACCCGCATCGCTCCTCCCTCCCCGCCGTCGCGGCGCAGGCTACTCCGGCGACCCTAACGCGAGCGTAACGCGCGCGGCGCGCGACGTTACGGCGGCGTTATCCCCCCCGCGTCACGGTACGCCCGTCCGTTCGCCAGGGATCCCGGGGATGAGAGGCGCCAATGAGTGATGCCGGACGCGACGTGGACATCGATGCCCTGATCCGCGGACGCTGCTCGCGCCGGCGCTGGCTGCTCCCCGGCGTCGCGGCGCTCGTCGTCGCGGCCGCGGCCGCCGCCTTCCTGCTCCTCCGGCCGGAGGAGGCCGCGCCCGTGCCCGAGCCGCAGCGCGCCACGGCCGTCGAGGGCCGGCTGAACACCACGCTCCAGCTCTCGGGCTCGGCGGTCTCCGAGCGCTCGGCCGATCTCAGCTTCGAGGCGGCCGGTGTCGTCGCCTCGGTCGCGGTCGAGAGCGGCGATGCCGTGCGCGCCGGCGATCCCCTCGCGGCCCTCGACGACGAGGATGCGCGCCGCCGTGTCGAGAGCGCCGAGATTCAGCTGCGACTCGCGCAGCTCCGCCTCGACGCCCTCCTCGCCGACCCGGAGGCCTCGGCGATCGCCTCCGCGAGGCAGTCGATTGAGTCGGCGGAGTCGCAGGTGGCGGGCGCGGAGCAGGCGCTCGCTCGGCTCTCGGAGCCGCCGAGCGCGAGCGAGCTGGCGAGCGCGGAGCAGTCCGTGGCCAGCGCCCTGGGCCAGCTCTCCTCTGCCGAGGAGGCGCTCGCCGCGCTGCTGGCGGGCCCGAGCGAGACCGAGATCGCCTCCGCGCGATCGGCGGTGACGGAGGCCCGCGCACAGCGCAGCGGCGCCGTCGACCGCGCGGACGAGTCCTGGCGTGCCCTCGGCGCGGCGTTCGAGGCGCACTGCGAGCAGTACGCGCACCTCAACGACGTCTCGGAGGTGACGTGCGTCGCCGCGCTGCCGCTCTCGGACGCGCAGGTCCAGCAGGTGCGCGACTCCCTCGAGGGGAGGTCGAGCAACTTCCAGCGCTCCGCGAGCGCGGTGATCGCAGCCAACGTCGCCTACGTCGGCGCCGAGGCGTCGAGGGAAGCGTCCGTCACAGCACTCGCCTCGGCCGAGGAGCGGCTCGGCGCGCTGCTCGCCCCGGTCTCCGCGGAGGATCGCTACCAGGCGGAGCAGTCCGTCGCGGCCGCGAGGGCGAGTCACGCCTCGGCCGTCGCCCGCCTCGAGGACGTTCGCGCGGAGCCGACCGCCGACGAGCTCAGCCGGGCTCGGCTCTCGGTCGACGCCGCGCGGGCGAGCCACGCCGCCGCGGAGGCGCGGCTCTCCGAGCTGCGCGCGCCCGCCGACGCGGCCGACATCGAGCATGCGCGCGCCTCCCTCGAGAGCGCGCGCGCGAGCCTCGCCAGCGCCCGGGCGCGCTACGACGAGCTGCTGGCGGGACCGACGGCGAACGCGATCGCGCAGCAGGAGGAGAGCGTCCGGCTTGCCGAGATCTCCCTCGAGGAGGCCCGCGACGCTCTCGCCGCGCTCACCCTGCGGGCGCCCTTCGATGGCGTCGTCGAGGCGGTGAGCGTCCGGCCGGGCGACCGCGTCACGGCCAACCTCCCGGCGTTCTCGCTGGGCACGCCCGACCGGATGCTGATCGAGCTGACCGTGACCGAGGCGGACCTGCTCGACCTCGGGCTCGGGCAGGCGGGCCTCGCCACCTTCGACGCCGTCGAGGGCGCCGAGTACCCGGTACGGATCAGCTCGGTGAGCCGCGTCCCGAACGCCGCGCAGGGCGTCGTCACCTACGACGTCGCCGCGCGGATCCTGGTAGGTGTGGAGATCGCCGAGGTCGCGAGCGAGCTCGCGGCACTCGGGGGTGCGGCGGCCGCCGGCGACGCGGGTGCGGCAGGCGGCGCTGCCCGCGGCCTCCTCGCCGGTCTCGAGCTGCCCGAGGGCGTGACCGTGCAGCAGGTGCTGCAGGCCCTCGCGAGCGGCGAGCCCCTGCCCGGGGGTGTCGTCCTGCCCGAGGGCCTCGAGATCCCCCCGCAGCTCCTCGAGCGCCTCGCCGCCGGGCTCGCAGGCCAGGGTGCCGGCGTCGGGCGACGGGAGGCCGAACAGGGCGCGCCGGCCGCCCGTCCGCTCCCGGCGCCCGGGATGAGCGCGAGCGTCACCATCCTCACCGAGCTCCGCGAGCCCTCCGTGCTCGTCCCGGTCGCCGCCGTCCGCCAGCTCGACGGTGCGTGGTTCGTCACCGTGCCCGCGGGGGATGCGGGCGACGACGAGGGCGCGGCTCACGCCTTCGTCCGCCTGACCGTCGAGGTGGGCAAGTCCGACGGCACGAGCGTCGAGGTCACGAGCGGCCTCGAGCCCGGCGCGGTGCTCCTCATCGGCGCCGACGGCGCGGGCGTCGCCTTCAGCGCCACGCAGCAACAGCCCGATCTCCCGGTCTTCCCACGCGGCGGCGGCTTCGGCGGCGGCGGTGCGGGCGGCGCCGGAGGCGGCGGAGCCGGTCGATGATCCGTCTGCGTGACATCACCCGCGTCTACGCCACCGGCGAGACGGCGGTGCACGCCCTCTCCGGCGTGAGCCTCGACATCGGGCGCGGGGAGTTCGTCGCGATCCGGGGGCAGTCGGGCTCCGGCAAGAGCACGCTGATGAACATCATCGGCCTGCTCGACCGGCCGAGCTCGGGCGAGTACGCCCTCGGCGGACGGGATGTCGCCCGCCTCTCCGAGGACGCTCGCGCCCGCCTGCGCGGCGGCGCCTTCGGCTTCGTCTTCCAGTCCTACAACCTGCTGCCGCGCATGACGGCGCTCGAGCAGGTCGAGTTGCCGCTGATCTACCAGGGCACTCCCGATCGCCGGAGGCGAGCCGCCGAGGCGCTCGTGCGCGTCGGCCTGCACGATCGCATCGCGCACCGGCCGACCGAGCTCTCCGGGGGGGAGCAGCAGCGCGTCGCGATCGCGCGCTCGCTCGTCGTGGATCCGCTCGTGCTGCTCGCCGACGAGCCGACGGGGGCCCTCGACACGGCGACCGGGCGGGATCTGATGACGCTGCTCACCGGGCTGGTCGAGCAGCAGGGCCTGACGGTGGTGCTCGTGACGCACGAGGCGGAGGTCGCCGCCTACGCCCGCCGCGCCGTGCGCATGCGCGACGGGCGGGTCGTGAAGGACAGCGACGCGCCCGTGGCGGCGGGTTCCGCGCGATGAGCGCTCTCGACGCCTTCCGCACCGCGCTGCGCGCGATCGTCGCCAACCGGCTGCGCAGCGCCCTGACCTCCCTCGGCCTCGTGATCGGGGTCAGCTCGGTGATCGTGCTGATCGCCGTCGGCCAGGGCACGCAGCGCGGCGTCACCGACCGCATCCGCGGTCTCGGCACCGACCTGGTATTCGTCGAGCCGAGCGCTGAGGCGACCACGTCGCAGACCGGCTCGCTCGCCGGACTCGCGCAGTCCACGCTGGTCCAGAGCGACGCGACCGCGATCGCCGTCAACGGGATCCCCGGGGTGGCCGCGGTCGCCGCGCAGGTCGCCGTCGATGCGCAGGCGGTCGCCGGTCCGGAAAACGTCGGCGTGGGGATCGTCGCGACCTCGAGCGCATATGCCGAGGTCCGCGACCTCGAGATCCGCTCGGGCTCCTTCCTGACTGCGGTGCACGACGAGGACCGCGCCCTCGTGGCCGTCCTGGGCGCTCGCGTCTCGGAGACGCTCTACCCCGGCCTCGACCCCGTCGGGCAGGAGGTGCGGCTCTCCTTCGTCGGAGGACGCATCACCCTCGCCTTCACCGTCGTCGGGGTGCTCGAGGAGCAGGGCGGCGCCAGCGAGGCGAACGATCAGGTCTTCATCCCGCTGAGCGGCGTTGCCAACCGCCTGCGCGTCCTCTTCACGCCGACCGGCGACCTGCGCGTCACGCAGATCGACATCCAGACGGAGAGCGGCGCCGACGAGGAGCGCGTGAAGGAGGACGTCGGCAACCTGCTGCTCTTCCTGCACGACACGCCCGAGCCGGACTTCGTGATCCAGAGCCAGGACGACCTGATCAGCGCCGCGACCGAGGTCAGCAACACGCTCTCGATCCTGCTCGGCAGCATCGCCGGCATCTCGCTGCTGGTCGGCGGGATCGGGGTGATGAACATCATGCTCGTCTCCGTCACCGAGCGCACCCGCGAGATCGGCATCCGCCGCGCCGTCGGGGCCACGGCGGGGGACATCGTGAAGCAGTTCGTGACCGAGGCGCTGACGCTCAGCCTCTTCGGCGGCGTGGTCGGGATCGCGCTCGGCATCGGGGGATCGCTCGCCCTCGACGGCCGCGAGCTGGGCGGCCAGGCGATGACGACGCTGATCCAGCCGCAGAGCATCGCCGCGGCCTTCCTCGTCGCCGCCGTCGTCGGCTTCGCGAGCGGCAGCTACCCGGCGTACCGGGCGACGACGCTCGACCCGATCGCGGCGCTGCGCAACGAGTAGCTCGGCGCTGCCCGTGGCCGGCGGATCAGGGTCCGGACCGCCGGGAAGCTTCAGGCCGGGGCATTCTGGGCGCCCCTCACCTGGTGGCCCTGATGGAGAACATCTGGGGGAAGCTCTCGTTGTGCGTCGGAAGCCGCCACCAGCCGTCGCTGCCCCGCTCCATCAGGGGATGAGCCTGGTAGCGGGTGAAGGGAAACTCGTGCAGGAACTCGATGCGCAGCCCCGCGTCGATCAGCGCGCAGACGACGTCGCCCAGGCTGTGCTGCCACTCGTAGGCCGGGGTCTCGATGATCTCTTTGCCCGCGTAGCTCGGCCGGCCGCCCTCGACGAAGAGCTCGTGATGGAAGTAGCCGTAGGCCGGCACCATGTCTCCCGCCTCGGACGTCTCGAACACCGCCGCGAACGGATGGAAGTCAACGATGTAGAAGAGGCCGCCCGGCTTCAGGCAGGTGCTCGCGATCTCGGCCCACCCCGCGATATCGGGCAGCCAGTTCAGGACGCCGTATGAGGTGAAGACGATGTCGAACCGCTCGTCCAGCGCCTCCGGCAGGTCGTAGATATTCGAGCGGATGAACCGGGCGCCCAGCCCCGCCTTCTCATTGAGTTCGCGGGCCAGGTCGACGGCGGCGTCCGAGAAGTCGACCCCCGTCGCCTCCGCGCCGAGCCGCGACCACGACATCGTGTCCAGCCCGAAGTGGCACTGCAGGTGGAGGAGCGTCTTCCCCCGGACGTCGCCCACCTCCTCGCGCTCGAGCTCCGTCAGCGTGATCCCGCCCGTCCGGAATCCCTCCACGTCGTAGAAGGCTGAGGCGGCGTGGGCGGACGTGCGCTCGTTCCAGTTGATGCGATTCACCGCCAGTCGCTCGTCCACGATGGTCATGCTCCCTCCGGAGGCGGCCCCGAGCGCAGGGATGCGGCCAGCTCCGCCAGCAGGTCACCCTGCGCGGCGGCAAGCTCGGGCACGTGGTCGGGGAAGAGAACCCAGTACAACTCGAACTCAATCCCCGGGGCGCCGCCGCCGGCCTCGACGTGCCGCCAGACCGAGGGTGCGTCTCCCCTCAGGTCCAGGTGGTAGAAGGACCGCCGGTGCAGCTCGGCGCGTCCATGGGGCGACATGTCGACGTCGCGGGCGCCCAGGAACCGGCGGAGCTCCAGGGCGGGGAGGCCCGTCTCCTCCCGGGCCTCTCTCATGACGGCGTGCTCGGGCGACTCGCCCGGCTCCACCGTCCCGGCCGGCACCTGTATCCCGGCCTCCGAATCGACGTGCCGGAAAACGAGAAGATGCCGGTCCCTCGTGATGTAGGCGACGACCTTCTCGACGACTCTCACGACGCTCCCCGGGGGCGGGATCGAGCATCGCCGGATCCCGCGGTGGCCTGGTCCCGGCGCGCCGGGCGCGGGGGCAGGAGTGCCCCGTCTGCCCGGAGCCCACCGCCTGCCGCAGCGGTGGCGTGCCCGACGCGATGGTAGTCCGATCGCCAGTCCCTTCGGCGTCGCCGCGCCGGCGTTGCCGTGGGGATCGCCCGATGGGCCCGGCGCGCCGCCCGCGGGCGTAGTATCCGCCGGATGGTCCACGAACGACTCGACGAGACTCGCTGGCGGGGGTTGCTGGAGGAGCTGCGCGGCATCTGTCTGGAGCTGCCGGAGGCGAGCGAGACCCTCAACTTCGGCAACCCGTGGTTCCGCGCGGGGAGGCGGCCGTTCGCCATCTTCAGCGTGCGCGACGCCGTGCCCGGCATCTCCTTCCGCGCCGACCCCTTCGCGCGCGAGTTGCTGCTGGACGACGAGCGCTACGTCCCCACGCCCTACCTGCATCAGCACGGCTGGGTCACGCTTCGCCTCGAGGAGCCCGTCGACTGGGACGAGGTCGAGGAGCACCTGCTCGACAGCTACCGCCTGCAGGCGCTGAAGCGCATGCTCCGCGCACTCGATGACTGAGCGCGGCTCGCGGCGCCGCCGCGCGGCTCGTAGGCGCGGTCAGACGGCCGCCCGCCTTGCGTCTAGACGAGCCGCCGCGACCCCGCTTGGCCTCACCGGGCGACGGATCGACGTCCCCGGCCGGGGCGGCGGGACGCGCGAGGTGCGGCACCGCGGCGATGCCCTGCTCGGGCGCGGCGCGCCTCCGGCTACTCCTCCTCCGGGAGCAGCACGACGTGGATGTAGCGCTCGTCGAGCAGGTAGCGCCGGGCCGCGGCCGCCACGTCCTCCAGCGTCAGCGCCTCCAGCCGCTCGTCGAAGCGAGTGATCTCGTCGAGCGACTCGCCCCTCTGGAGGGCGTCCTCGATCCGGTTCAGCCAGAAGCCGTTCTCGCGGAGCTGCTCCTCGCGGGAGGTCCGTAGCTGCTCCTTGACGGTGTCCAGGTAGCTCTGCTCGCCGCCGTCGCGCAGCCACGCGACTTCCGCGACGACCTCCGCGGTGCGCTCGTCCGCGCGGGCG
>VYDC01000153.1:10943-28990 GCA_009843585.1 Chloroflexota bacterium
CGTCGCGTGCTGCCGCGGCGGGGGGTGGCGCCGCGTCCGCGCGGGCGGGGTCGCTGCCGAAGAGGACGTAGAGGAGGTACTCGGAGTCGGGGATGGCGCTGAGGCTGGCGCTGACGCCGATCGCGTAGGTGCCGCCCAGCGCCTCGCGCACGCGCTCGCGGAGGCGCGTTCCGAGGATCTCGCCGGCCACGGTGACCGTGAGCGCCTCCTCGCGGCTCCACTCCGCATCTCCCGCGTAGATCCGGATGGTCTGGCTGCGGGGTTCGATGCCCTTGCGGACGACGTGCTCTTCCACCCCGGGCGGCGGGTCGATGCCGTGGTCGACCCACGCCTCGACGCGCCCGGTGGTCGGGAGGCTGGCGAGGTACCGGGTGGCGAGGTCGCGCAGTTCGTCCCAGTCGAAGGCGCCCGCGAAGACGAAGGTGGCGTCGCCGAAGTCGGCGAAGCGCTCGCTGTAGACGGCCCGCGCCCGCTCGAGGTCGAGCTCGCCGAGGAGGTCAAGGGAGAGGGACCGGCCGCGGTGGTGGTTCTGGGCGAGGACGGTGGTGGCCCTGTCGAAGAACGCGGAGTCGGGGTCGGCGGCGCGGCTCTCGGCGATGCTGCGCAGCCTCGCCTCGTAGGTCGAGAAGTACGCCTCATCGAACCGGGGCTCGGTGACGTAGAGCGTGATCAGCTGGAACAGGGTCTCCAGGTCTTCGGGCGACGCGTTCCCGCCCAGTCCTTCGTGGAGCGCACTGATGTAGGGGGCGACCGACACCCGCTTGCCGGCGAGGAGCTTGTCGAGCGCGACGCTGTCGTGCAGGCCGACGCCGCTCCCGGAGGAGATGTCGGCGGCGTGCAGCGCGGAGACGTGGTCCTCGTCGGAGACGAGGGAGTGGCCGCCGGGGCTGAAGGCCGTGAAGAGAACCTCGTCGTTCTGGAAGTCGGTCTGCTTGGCGATGACGGTCACGCCGTTCGAGAGCGTCCACCGCACGGCATCGATCGACTCGATCGGCTCCTCCGCGGTGATGCTCCCCGCAGTCGGGAGCGTCGAGAGCAGCGGGAGATCGTCGAACTCGTCCTCGTACGCCTCCACCTGCAGCGCGTCGGCGCCCTCGAGCTGCGCCGCCATGGCCGCGCCCAGGAGGTCGTCGGAGGCGGCCGCCGGATCCTCCGGCCGCAGCACGAGCAGCACGGTGTCTCGCGCCTCCGACCAGGACGCGCCCAGAGCATCGACCTCCTCCAGCGAGACCTCGGGGATCAGCTGCTGGTAGAGCTCCCACTCCGCCTCTATACCCGGGGCCGGGATCCCGGAGAGGAAGTGGGTGCGGTACTCGCTGGCCAGGAGCGCGGAGTCGCGCTGGTCGCGCTCCCTGTAGACGCTCTCCGCGGCGCTCAGCAGGTTGGCCTTCTCCCGTGCCAGCTCGGAGGCGGTGAAGCCGTGCCTGAGCACGCGCTGCAGCTCCTCCAGCAGCGCCGTGAAGCCCGCCTCGACGCCGCCCTGCTCGGTCACCACCGAGAAGGTCACGATGTCGGTCGGCCGCACGAACGCTCCGCGGGAGCCTCCCGCGCCCAGGTAGGGGGGATCGGCGACCTGGCCTCGCTCGAAGAGCCGCGCGTTCAGCATCGAGAAGGCCAGCTCCTCCGTCACGAAACGCCTGAACCACGCGCGATCCTGACCGGTGTCCGGAGGCGTCTTCCGGACGAGGATCAGCTGCGTTCCCGGCGCCTCCGGGTCGGTGAAGATGTCGATCCGCGGCTCGTCGTGTCCCGGCACCTCGAACGCGGGCACGGTGGTCGGCGTCGCGACGGCCGCTCGTTGCTGCCGCGCCTCGCCCTCGGGGGGCGGCGCGAAGTGCTGCGCGACCTTGGCCTCGATGAGGGCGGGGTCGAGGTCGCCCACGGCCACGAGGGCCATCAGCTCCGGCCGGTACCAGCGCTCGTAGTAGGCCCGGAGCTGCTCGACGGGCGCGTTCTCGACGACCTCGGTGAGGCCGATGGGGCCCCGCTCGGCGTAGCGCGACGAGCCGAACAGGGCCTGGTAGATGCCGTCCCGCCAGCGGGAGTCGAAGCCCTGGCCGAGGCGCCACTCCTCCAGCACCACGCCCCGCTCCAGCTCGACCTCGTCCGGCTCGAAGCTGATCGCGTAGGCCCAGTCGCTGAGGATCTGGAACGCCTTCTCGAGGATCTCGGGGTCGTCGGTCGGGATCTCGAGGAAGTAGACCGTCTCGTCGTAGCTCGTATACGCGTTCAGGTGGGCGCCGAAGCTCGAGCCGATGGACTCCAGGTAGTCGACGATCTCCTGCTTGGCGAAGCGCTCGGTGCCGTTGAACGCCATGTGCTCGACGAAGTGCGCCAGGCCGCGCTGCTCTTCCTCCTCCAGGACGGAGCCCGCCCTCACGACGAGCGAGAGGTGCAGACGCTCGCGCGGCTCCTGATTGTGCCGGATGTAGTACGAGAGCCCGTTGCTGAGCGTGCCGCGAACCACCGCGGGGTCGAAGATCAGGTTCCCGTCGGGCCCGACGACCTCTGGAGGCGGCGTGGCGGTCGGCTCGGGAGCGGCCGTCGGCGCCGGGGCCGCGGGTGCGGCCGTGGGCGTAGCGGTGGGCGTGGCCTGCGGGGTGGCCTCGGGAGCGGCGGTGGGAGTCGGCGTCACGGCGGCGGACTCGGTGGGCGCGGGCTCCGGCTCGGGAGAGTCGGAACGGCACTCGAGCACCACGGCCGCCAGCAGCGCCACGGAGGCGAGGGCCACCGCCGACCACAGGCGCGCTGACCTCAAGCGCACGGTCTGTCCTCTCGCCGTCCCGGCGTCGCGCGGCTCCCCCGGTGGTGCCCGCGCGGGGAGGAACCGGTACGCGGCGGGGTCGGCGCGCAGATTGTCCGGGAGCGAGCCCTTGCGCGCAGCCCCTCAGGGGAGAGCGTGCATTCCCCGGCCCGGCGGCGGTGTCCTGGTCGCAGGACACGGCTCGCGTCGTGGCCCACGGGAGCGCCGGTTCGGGCAACCGGCGCCCCGGTCGAGGAGGCCGAGGCGGCAGCCCGGTCGTGGCGGCGTTCCGGGGTCGGCCTACTCCGCATCCGGGGCGGCGTCGGCGCTCACCAGCACGAAGGAGATCGCGCACGGCTCCGTGCCCGGGTTCGACCAGGCGTGGAGGGTCCCCCGCTGGACGATGCAGTCGCCCGCGCGGAGGCGGACCGCCCCCGTGTCGAGGTGCAGGTCGATCTCACCGGAGAGCACGACCGCGAAATCGACGCTGTGGGTGGCGTGCCAGCCGGAGCGGTAGTCGCGCATCGCGCCGCCGTCGTCGAACCGCCCCCTCGCGGCGGCGACCTGCTCGTCCGTGAGGCGCTGCACGTCGGCGGACGGCGCGAAGGTGACGACGCGCCACTTCACTCCTCCCGGCGCGGGCGCCAGGACGGCGCGGTCGACATCGGCCGGATCGGCGGCATCGCCCAGCGACGGCGGCAGAGACTCGGAGGCCCACATCTCGTCGTAGGTGGCGCGCCCCAGATCGAGATGCCCCGGGGTCGGCCCGTCCACCGTCACGGTCGAGCGGCCCTCGTCGTCCACGCCGGTCACGACTCGCCTGATGCTCATGGCTCTCCCTTCCCCGCTCCTCTCAGTCGCTCGCCGGCTCGCGCAGCAGCCGCAGGATCGTGAGAGCGTAGACGGAGGCGGCGGTCACGAGATCGTCGATGCGGACGACCTCGCCGAACTCGGGATCGTAGGCCGCGTAGGCGCCCGGCTCGATGCGAGAGATCCCGGCGGGGCCGTAGGTGATCCCCTGCGCACCGAGATCCGCGAAGACCCAGTTGTCGCTCGACACGCCGTAGCGCTCGGCATCCGGCTCGACGGGATCCGCGCCGGTCACGAGCGTATGCACCGAGCGGACCTCCCGGGGCAGCTCCGCATCGTGCTCGAGCTCGTAGCCGCGACCCACCATGTAGACGGAGGCCTCCAGCCGGAGCGAGGGGTCGGCGGCGTTCAGCTCGGCGACGAGCCCGTCGAGCTCGCGGCGGACGGCACGGACGTCGGCGTCGGGCAGCAGCATCACGTTCACGTAGGCATCGCAGCGATTCGCCACGAGGCTCGGCGTGGGCGGCGATCCCGCCTCGATGGCCCCGACGTTCACGGTCGGCCGGATCCGCGGGTGCGGGAACCGCCGCTGGTACTCGCCCTCCCACGCGCGGATGCGCGGCAGCACGCGCTCCATCGATGCGATCGCGTCGACGCCGTGGCGGCGGTAGGCGCTGTGCTGCGTCACCCCGCGCGTCGTCAGCCGCACGAACATGTAGCCGCAGTTCGCGGTCTGCACGCGCAGCCCGGTCGGCTCGCCGTTGATGACGAAGTCCGGCATCAGGCCGTGGCTCGCCAGGTAGCGCGCGCCGTGTCCCGAGCCGCGCATGCCCGCGCCCTGGTAGGCGCCGACCGGGGCGCGCTCGATCTCGCCGACGACGCCGGCCACCAGCAGCTCGCCGCCCAGGCGAACGCCCGCCTGGTCGAGCATCCGCGCCGCCATCCAGTAGCAGGGGAACGCCGACTTCATGTTCGACGCCCCGAGCCCGGCGAGCCATCCGCCCTCGAGCAGCTGCGCGCTCGGCCGCCCGATTCCGGGCGCGGAGTCCATGTGGCCGAGCAGGAGCACCGAGGGGCCCGAGGCCGGTCCCGGCCGGCGCGCGAGGACGTTGCTGCGCCCCGGCTCGACCTCCTGCAGCTCGACGTCGAGGCCGAGGGCGGCGAACCGCCCGGCGAGATAGTCGCCGACGGGGCCCTCGGAGCCGGTGGGGCTGGGCAGCTCGATGAGATCGCGCGTCATCTCCGAGAGAGCGTCGCGATCGAGCCCGGCGAGGACGCGGCGTTCGAGCTCGTCCATCGCGATCCCCCTCCCGCGGGCGGAACGGCCCGGACTCTACTACCGCCCGGCCGGGAGCGTCAGCCGGGCGCGCTGCCTCGCGGGCCGGCCGGCGTAGTGGGACACTTCGCGCGTGAGCACGCGGTTCCGGCGCCGCCGCAACAGCCAGCAGTGGATCCTCGACTGGCTGACGAAGCGCAGCGGTCGCGTGCAGAACTTCGCCTACGACGAGCGCGTGGTGCCGCCCGAGGCGAAGTCGTACGCGATGATCCCGCACGCCTTCGAGCGCGCCGCGAGGCACGTCGAGCAGGTCGCGCGGGGGGCTGAGGCCGCGGGCCACCTGCGGAGCGCGCACGAGCACTACTGGCGCGCCGCGACGCTCTACCGCGAGGCACAGCACGCGATCTTCGCCGACGACGATCCGGAGAAGATCTACCTGCACGGGAAGCTGCTCGCCTGCTACGAGCGCGTGATCGCCCTCTCGCCCTACCCGGTGAAGCGGGTGGAGATCCCGTGGGAGGGTGTCGAGCTGCAGGGCGTCTTCCACATGACCGGCGAGCCCGGCGCTCCGACCGTGCTCGAGGTCGGCGGGATGGACCACACCAAGGAGACCTATCCCGACCCGACCGACAACGCCTTCCTCTCCCGCGGGCTCAACGTCCTCTGCTTCGACGGCCCCGGCCAGGGGACGAGCAACATTCGCAAGATCCGCGTCACCGACGACAACTTCGAGCGCGCCGGGAGCGCCGCCATCGACTGGCTGGTCCAGCAGCCCGAGGTCGATCCGGAGCGCATCGCCGTCAACGGGATCTCGATGGGCTCGCTCTGGGCGATGCGCATCGCGTCCATCGACCACCGGGTGGCCGCGCTCGCCACCGCGCTCGCCTGCTTCACGGCGAAGCGCGCGATCTTCGAGGAGGCGTCGCCGCGCTTCAAGCAGGTCTTCATGTACATGGCCGGCCTCGAGGACGAGGACGAGTTCGACGAGATGGCCGGCCGCATGACGATGGACGGCCACGCCGGGAAGATCCGGTGCCCCTCGCTCACCGCGTTCGGGGAATACGATCCGCTCGCCCCGCTGGAGGAGGCGCTGCCGATCTGGGAGCAGCTGCCGCGGCCCCGCGAGCTCTGGCTGTGGGAGGACGACTTCCACTCCTCCACCCACGTCCAGGGGCTCGGCGGCGAGAACGTCTATCACTACACGGCGGACTGGCTGCGCGACGCGCTCGACGGACGCATCGAGGCGGATCGCGACCTGGTGCGCGTGATCCCGCGCTCCCACGGTGCCGGGCCATACGAGCCGGCCGTGCGGGGCGTCTACCTGCCGGACCGCCTCTCGACGGATCCGTAGCGGCGTCGAGGCCTACCGGGCTCAGCGGACCGGGGAGCCTGCGGCGGGGGTCACGAAGCGGAGGGCGGCGATGGGGCGTCGCCCCCCGGCCTCCGCGCGTGCACCAGGAAGCTCGGCGTGAAGATCCCGAGCTCGCCCGCCTCGACCAGCGCGTCGGCGGCCAGGTTCAGGAGCGCGGCGGTCTCGCCGGTTCCCGCCGGGGCGATACGCAGCCGCTCGAGGAGCGTCGTTGCGGCCGCCGTGACCCGGCGCCCGGCCGGAATCCGAGCCAGGGAGGACAGCGAGAGATCGCGCCCCTGAAGCGCCATGTACCAGGGGGTGCGCTCATCGCCGTCCTCCGCCTGCTGGTCGACGGCCTGAAGGATCTCGAAGCCGGCACTCCGGATGGTCTCGACCTGTCGCTCCGTCGTGCGCAGGTCGGGCGCGGCGTTGGCGGCCTCGATGCGCCTGCGGATGTCCCGGTGCCCGGCGTCGGCGTCATCGAAGCGATCCGTGAGGCACCAATCGACGACGGCCATCTCGCCGCCGGGCTTGAGGAGGCGGTAGAGCTCCTGGAACAGGAGCAGGTTATTGGGGGCGTGGCAGACCGCCTCGAACGAGTAGATGGCGTCGAAGACCGCATCCTCGAGGGGCACATCCATGAAGTTCGCGAAGAGGAACCGGCAGGTCTCGTCCAGACCCGCCTTCGAGATCAGTCGCTTGCCCCGCGCCACCTGGCGGGCGTTGAAGTTGATCCCGGTGATGCTGGCTCCGGTCGCCCTCGCGATGGTGATCATCGGCCCGCCGACGCCGCAGCCGACGTCGCCGACGTGCATGCCCGTCCTGAGGCGCAGGACCCGCGCGATGTGCTGATCGTGCCGTCGCTGGGAAGCTCTCAGGCTCTCCCCGGGCCGCCGCGGAGAGAAGTGGAACGTCGTCCCCCAGCCGAACTCGTAGAACCCGGTGACGGCGTCGTAGAACCGGCTCACCAGCCTGGGCTGTTCCGCGATGCGGGCCGCATCGTCCTGCGACTCGCTCAGCTCTGTGATCTTGTGGAAGTCGTCCAGCGCTTCCCGGAGCCCGCGGCGTCGCCGTGCGTCGGCACCGGGCGGCTCAGCGGTTCGCGGCATGACCACTTCCTATCACAGTGCGAGCGGCCCCAGCGACCACTATCGTCGACGTGAGATCGCCGCCGCCGCGCCGGCGGGTTCCGCAGCAGACGGGCACGGGCACCGGCCGCGTGCGTGAGGGGAGGACGCGTGCGATGACGAGCCCCCGGCGGCGCGCGAAGACGGTCTACCTGGCGAGTCCGTACGGCTTCTCGGGGCAGCAGCGGTCGCTGCTGCTCCCGCCGCTGGTGGAGGCGCTGGAGCGACTGGGGCTCGAGGTATGGGAGCCGTTCGCCCGGAACAACCAGGTGGACCGCGCGGAGGGCGGCTGGGCCTGGCGCATCGGTCAGGCCGATCTGAGAGACGTGCGCGAGTCGGATGCCATCGTCGCGGTGGTGAACGGGGTCCCGCCGGACGAGGGGGTGATGGTGGAGCTGGGCGTGGCGATCGCCCTGGCCAAGCCGACCTTCCTCTTCCGCGACGACTTCCGGCGGGCGACCGACAGCGAGCACTACCCCCTCAACCTGATGCTCTTCACGGGTCTCCCGCGCGAGGGGTGGCGCGACTGGTACTACGAGTCGGTCGAGGAGCTCGCTGACCCGGCGAAGGCGCTCGCGCGGTGGGCGCGAGGGGATGACGCCGGCGTGCAACGCGGCGGGGCCGGCTAGTCGATCGGAAAGAGGGGCGTCACCTCGACCACCTCGTCCGGCGGAGGGATGCCGACACCGGCGTGCGCGCGGTAGACGGCATCCGCGTCGGGCGCGCGGTTCAGGCAGTACACGCCGCGCTCGACGCCGAAGAGGATGTTGAGCCAAAGCACGCCGTGCTCGTCCTCCTCGCCACGGTCGCGCCGCCCGAGCAGCTCGTTGCGCTGCGGGATCGGGACCCGCGTGAGATCGCGGTGGATGTCGAGGAAGCGCGGCACCGGGCGTCGTCCCTCCCGCCTCGCGGTTGCTCGGGAGCCTAGCAGCGCGATGGGGCGCCGGGGCTGCACGCCGCCGGTCGTCCCGCGGCCCGAGAGCCGGAGGGCGGGCCACCTCCGCCCTCGCGGCCGCCGCCCGATTGACAAGCGGCTCGCGGCGGTGTCTCGTCCGCCGTGAACGCCGCCTCGCGGCCGGTGGAGGAGAACGTCCATGTGCGCCTCGTCGAAGCACGTCGTCTGGCCCGTGAGTGACTGGGGCGTGCGAGTGGGCTGGGACGCCGATCAGTCGCCCCCGCGGGCGCAGTACCACACGATCCACGTCCCCTACGAGCCCCTGACCACGCCGCGCATCCGTCTCGACGAGGAGGGGATCCGCTACCCGGACGCCGTTGATCTCCAGCCACGCCTCGCCGTCTCGTGGGAGCCCGACGACGGTTACCGGAGCTGGACGGTCACGCTCAGGGAGGGCGTCCTGAGCCACGCGGGGAACGAGCTCCGCGCCGAGGACGTGAAGTGGAGCTGGCAGCGCACCTACGCGCTCCGGGGGGTCGGCCTCTGGCGCTCCCGGCGCATCGGCGGCCTCGACAACGCCGAGACCGACGTCGACGTGCTCGACGAGCGGCGCGTGCGCTTCCGCCTCGTCGGCCCGAACCCGCAGTTCCCGGCCTACCTGGTCTTCGCGACGTCGAACATCGTCGACTCAACCGAGGCGCGGCGGCACGCGACCGACGAGGACCCCTGGGCCTCGGGGTGGCTGAGCGACAACGTCGCCGGCTTCGGGCAGTTCCGGCTCCTCCGCCAGGGCGACGACGCGCTGGAGTTCCAGGCGCGGGACGACCACTGGATGGGCAAGCCGGGCATCGACTCCCTCACGCATGTCGCCGTGCCCGACCGCGAGAGCGGGCTGCGCATGCTCCACCGGGGCGACGTGAACTTCGCGCCGGGCCTCTACCCGGAGGAGCTCTCCCGTTTCGAGGGGCGGCGGGACTTCACGACGCACCGCGTCCGCGCGAACCACTCGACGCTCGAGTTCAACTGGCTCGAGCCGCCCTTCGACGACCGGAACGTGCGCCACGCGGTCCGCGCCGCGCTCCCCTACGAGCGCATCCTGCGTCAGGTCTACCACGGCTACGCCCGCCCCAACGTGAGCCCCATCTGCTCGACCTCGGAGTTCCACGATCCGAGCCTCTGGGAGCCGGCGACCGATCTGGAGAGGGCGCGGGCACTGATGAGGGAGAGCTCGTACCCCGACGGCTTCGAGACCGAGCTCTGGATCCGGGAGACGTACGAGTCGCTGCGCCTCGCGTCCATCGTGCAGGAGGCGCTGGCGGAGATCGGCATCCGCGTCCAGACCCGCGTCGACATGCCGCGGCGCTTCGGCGCGATCTACCCGATGTGGTTCCGCGAGGAGTGCGGGCACGCGCTCTACGAGCCGATGTACGACCTCGGCCACGACTACGACCCGGCCCGCGGCGCCTTCGGTGGGCAGGTCATCCGCAACGAGCGCTGGACGGAGCCGCGCAAGGCGATACGCCTCGCCGACGCCGCGGAGCAGCCGCGCCTCTACCGCGAGATCCAGCGCGAGATCCTGGACTTCGCGCCGTGCGTGCACATCGCGGAGATCGACACCGGCTGGGCGCTGCGCGCCGACGTCGACCCGTGGGCCCTCGACCCGGCGTTCCTGAGCGCGAGCACGACGGTCTGGTCGGCGCACCGCCAGATCATGGGGTGGTGGTAGGAAGCGGTCGCGCCCCGACCCCGGAGGACGCCGCCGCGCTCGCGGCCACTCCGGGCGCCAGGCGCAGGTCCTCGCCGCCGCCGCCCGCGGTCGGGATGGAGGCGCCATGAGCGGCCGTAGGATCCGGAAGGCAGCACACGTGCTGCTCTTCGTGGTGGCGGCCGTCGTCTTCTACATCGGGCTGGGCGTGGGTCTTCAGTACGATCCGAACCTGGGCACGCTGCTGTGGGCGGCATCCGGGGCGATCGTCGTCCTCAACATGCTGTGGATGCGGCGTCGGGGCGGGTGACCCGAGCGCGGTAGCGCCCCCGACCGCGGACGTGTCTCCGGTCGGGGGTCTGGATCGAGAGTCGCGGTCGGGTGACCCCGCGGCGGCGGGATCGGCCGGCGGCACGCCCGCCGCCGGCGGGGGGAGACGCATGCTCGGGACGGTGCTCGGTCTCGTCTACCGCTACTACGAGCGGCGGCTCGAGGCGGACGTGCGCCGGGGGGCGATCCCCCGCCACGTCGGCATCCTCCCCGACGGCAACCGGCGCTTCGCGCGGACCTCCGGCCTCCAGCGGGTCGGCGACGGCCACCGGGAGGGCGCCGACAACGTGGCGCGCCTCCTGGGCTGGTGCGACGAGCTGGGCATCCCCGTCGTCACGATCTGGGTGCTCTCGACGGAGAACCTCCAGCGGCCCCCGGCGGAGCTCGACGCCATCTTCGAGATCGTGGAGGAGCGGGTCGACGATCTCGCCCGGCGGCAGCGCCGGGCGTCGCTGCCGCGGCGCATCCGCGCGGTCGGCCGCCGGGATCTGCTTCCCGCCTCCACGGTCGCGGCCATCGAGCGCGTCGAGCGGCTGACCGCCGGGAACGCCGAGGGCGATCTGCTCGTCGGCGTCGGGTACGGCGGGCGCGACGAGATCGTGGACGCGGTGCGGCGCATGATCGTCGACCACGTGGAGCGCGGCGACTCCCTCGATCGCGTCGCGACGGAGCTCGACGCCGAGGGAATAGCCCGCTACCTCTACGCGCCGGACGTCCCCGACCCCGACCTCGTCATCCGCACCTCCGGGGAGCTGCGGCTCTCGGGCTTCATGCTCTGGCAGAGCGCGTACAGCGAGTACTACTTCTGCGACGCCTTCTGGCCCGCCTTCCGCCGCATCGACTTCCTGCGCGCGATCCGCTCCTACGCCCACCGCCAGCGCCGGCTCGGCCGCTGAGCGCGGCCGCCGCCGGGCCCGGGGCTCAGACCTCCGCCCACGGCGCGCGCGTCGTCTTCGGGAGCCGCTCCTCGATCTCGCGCCCGGCGGCATCGAGCTCGGAGGGGGTCAGCGTCTCCTGCAGCGCCTCGAAGAGATCGCGCTCCTCCCAGCGGATGTGCGCCCGCAGCGTCTCGCCGAAGGCCGCGAGCGCCTCCCGACGCTCGCCGTCGCCCCCCGCGTCCCGCATCCGCGCGACCAGCGCCTCCATCGCGAGGTGGTCGCGCTGCAGGCGCGTGACGCGCCCGTCCTCGGGCGAGGTGTGGCGGAGCAGGCGGGCGAGCAGGCACTCCGTCTCGGCGTGGAAGTGCGGCAGCAGCCCGCGCGCCCAGAAGCGCACGAGGTCGGCGTAGAGCCCGGCGAGCGCCTGACCGTCCGCTCCGGGTAGCTCGCGCTCGAGCCGGAGCGCGAACACCAGCCCGTGGTGGTGCTCCTCCGACAGCCGCACCAGTCGCGGGTCGCGCCTCATGGGATGGTGTCCCTTCGCACGGGAGCGCGCGGGCGGCGTCGCGCGCCGGCGCGCCCCCTGGCTCGCCCCCGGATGGTACGACCGTGACCACGCCCGGCCGCGCCTGCGGCCGCCGGGACCTGCCGGGCTACGGCGGCGTCACGAAGGCGCAGCGAGTCTGCTGCGCGCGCGCGAGCCGGCGATCGAGCGTCGCGACGGGCGCATCGAGCGATTCGGCGAGCGCGATATACCAGGCGTCGTAGCTGGTGACGTGCGCACGCAGCTCCCAGATGCGCTCGACGAACGGCTCGTACGCGAAGAGAGCGGTGCGCAGCTTGAGCAGATCGGCGTGCGCGAGCGCCGCCGTGTCGGAGGAGACCTCACCCGAGAGGTCGGCGCGCCGCAGGATGTTGGCGGCCTCGGCCGGCATCAGGTGCGGGGCGGCGATCTGGTCGGAGGCAAGCACCGCCTCCGCCCACGAGCCGGCGGGACCGCCGTCGATCAGCGCTGCGACGACCACGGAGGCGTCGACGACCAGCGTCACCGGCGGTCGGCATCCCGGAGGGCGAGGATCCTCTCGGCCGGGAGCCGCGTGCCGGCATGCCGCTTCCGCTCGCGGATGCCGGCGAGGAGGGACGGCGGATCGGGCCGCCGTGCGAGTTCGACCAGCTCTGAGCGCAGGTACTCCTGGAGTGAGCGCCCGGAGCGCGCCGCCCGGGCGGCGAGTTCGTCGCGCGTCTCGTCCGGGACGTGACGGATGGTGATGGAGACGGTCATGCAGCTATAGTGCTGCTATTAGCGGCATAATGCAACTATCCGGCGCTCCGTCATCGCAGCGCCGAGGCGACGCGCGACGCCGCCTCGTGCTGCATCCCCGGCAGCACATGCGCGTAGATCGCGTAGGTGATCGCCGAGCTGGCGTGCCCGAGCTGCGCGCTGATGCTGGTGATCGGCACGCCCTGCATCGCCATGAGCGAGGCGCAGGTATGTCGCAGCGTGTGGAAGGTGACGCTCTCGATCCCGGCCCCGAGCGCGAGCGCCTGGAACGCCCGTCGCATGTTGCTGGGACGCCAGTGCGTCCCGATGCCCGAGGGGAAGACGAGGTCGTGCTCCCTCCAGCGCGCGCCGAGCCGGAGGCGTCGCACGCCCTGCTCGACCCGATGCTGGCGGAGGACCCCGACCGCCTCCGCGGAGAGGGCGACGGCGCGCCGCGAGCGGTGTGTCTTGGGCTCCATCTCGACGATGCCGCGCCCCGAGAACTCGCGGATCGTGCGCCGGACGCGTAGCTCGCGGCTCGGCAGGTCGACGTCGGCCCAGCGCAGGGCGAGCAGCTCCCCGCGCCGCGCGCCCGTCTCGAGCGCGGTGTAGAGGAGCGGGTGCATCGGGGTGCCGGCGGCGGCGGCGAGCAGTCGCCGAGCCTCGTCCACGCTCAGGACGCGCATCTCGCGCCGGCTCCTCGCCGGCGGCCGCACCGCCCGCGCGGGGTTCTCCGTCATCAGGCCGAGCTCGGTGGCGGTCTCGAAGGCGGAGAGGAGCTCGCGGTGCAGGCGGCGCACCGTGGTCGGCGAGCGGCCCGACTGAAGCAGGCGCGTCAGCAGCGCGTCGATGTCGACGGGCCGGACGTCGCCCAGCCTCCGCCCGCCGAGGGCGGGCGTGAAGTGGAGTGCGACGTCCCGGCGGTAGAGGTCGAGGGTGGACTCCTTCACGCGCAGCGCCTGTCGCCGGAGCCAGGCCTCGAGGTAGGTCGCGACCAGAGGACCGGCCTGCGTGTCGTGCGACGCCTCCTGCCCCGGGGGCAACATCGCGTAGGCCCGCGGCACTCGCCGCCGGCGGGCATCGTGGACGGCGGTTCCTCGGTCACGGCGGTCGGCCGGCGTCCGCACGGCCGGGCGTTGTGGTCGCCTCTCGTCCGTCGCGGCGGCGCGCATTCAGGCCCAGGACCTTCCGGCCGGCATGCGGAGCGCCCCCTCGGGCACTACCTCCTCCAGGCCGGTCGCCACGAGCGTGCGCTGCTCCCCGGCGCGCTCGTCCAGCACGCCCCGGGCCCGCACGAAGGCTGCCGTCCGCACCACCTCGCGGCGCTCGGAGGCGAGATCACGGCGCACCAGGATGTTCATCAGGCCGTACTCGTCCTCGAGCAGCAGGAAGATGATCCCGCGCGCGGTGAGCGGGCGCTGGCGGCAGACGACCAGCCCCGCCACCTCCACCGGGCGCCCGGCCGGTAGCGCGTGCAGGTGGCGGCTGGAGGCGACCCCCTCTCCGAGCGCTCCGCGCAGGAACCGCATCGGGTGGGCATCGGGGGAGAGCCCGAGCAGCACGTAGTCGAGGGACATCCGCTCGCGATCGTCGAAGTCCGCGAGAGGCACCGCGTCCTGCGCCGTCGGCAGCTCGAGCCGCAGCTGGCGCCTGCCCGACTCGGACGAGGGGGTCCGGGCCATCCCGCCCGCCGCGGCGCCGCTGAAGAGCCCGAGCTGCCACAGCAGCTCGCGGCGGTTCAGCCCGAAGCCGTCGAAGGCGCCGGCCTGGATCAGGCGCGCCGCCTCCCGGCGCCCGAGCCCGGTGCGCTGCACGAAGTCGAAGAGCGAGCGGTAGCGCCCGGAGCGCTCGCGCTCCTCCTCGATCCGCCGGGCCCAGGCGGGGCCGAGGCCCTGCACGTAGCCGAGCCCGATGCGGATCGCGCCCGAGGCGCTCTCGTCGTCGGCGGGCTGCTCGACCGTGCACAGCGCGCGGCTGACGTCGATGTCGGGGCGCCGGATGGCGACGCCGTGGCGCTTCGCGTCGTTGGTGAGGACGTGCGGGGGGTAGAACCCCGTGGGCTGGTGGTTGAAGAGCGCGCAGAGGAACTCCGGGGCGTAGTACAGCTTGAGCCAGCTCGACTGGTAGGCGAGCAGCGCGAACGCCGCGCCGTGGCTCTTGGGGAAGCCGAACTCCGCGAAGCCCAGCAGGTTGTCGAAGACCCGCTCCGCCACCGCCCGCGCAACGCCCCGCTCCGCGGCCCCCGCGAGGAAGCGCGCGCGCCAGGCGTCCATCGCCGCGCGCGCGTGCCGGCGGCTCATCGAGCGGCGGAAGCGCTCGGCTTCGCCGGCGCTGAAGCCGCCCATCTGCCGGGCGACCTGCAGCACCTGCTCCTGGAAGATCACCACCCCCAGCGTCTCCTCGAGCGCGTCCTGCACGCACTCGTGCGGCGGCCGGGGCCGGTAGCGCGGATCGCGGCGCTGCTGCTCGCGGCGCCGCACGTAGGGGTTCACGGCGCCGCCGACGATCGGCCCCGGCCGCACGATCGAGACCTGCACGGCGAGATCCTCCAGGGTGCGCGGCTGCGTCCGGGGCAGCATCGCTATCTGCGCGCGCGACTCGATCTGGAAGACCCCGACGGTGTCGCCGCGGCAGATCGCGTCGTAGACCGCCTGGTCCTCGAAGTCGATCCGAGAGAGATCGACGATGCGGCCGCGCCCGGAGGCGACGAGCTCCACCGCCTCCTCGACGACCGAGAGCATGCCGAGCGCGAGGAAGTCGATCTTCACCATCCGCGCGTCGCTGACGGAGTCCTTGTCCCAGTGGCAGAGGTAGCGCCCCGGCATCGCCGCCGGCTGGCAGGGCACGCAGTCGATGAGCGGTCCGGAGGCGATCACCATCCCGCCGGGGTGCTGCGAGAGGTGGCGCGGGATCCCCTCCAGCTGCTGCGCGATCTCGGCGAGCTGCTGCCAGCCGCGCGCCCGGGCGCGGCCCCGGAAGTGCGGCGAGCGCTCGAGCTCCTCCGGGATCTGGTCGGCCCCGTCGTGCGGCCCCGCGAGCCGGGCGAGGCGGTCGAGCTCCGCCTGGGGCAGCCCCAGCGCCTTGCCGGCGTCGCGGATCGCGCTCCGCGGGCGATAGGTGGCGAAGGTGGCGACGAGGGCGGTGCGCTCACGCCCCCAGCGCGCGTGGACGCGCTCTATCAGCTCCGCCCGGATATCGCGCGGGAAGTCGAGATCGATGTCGGGCAGCGAGTGCATCTCCTCGTTCAGGAAACGCCCGATGAAGAGGCGGTGGTGTACCGGATCGATGTGGGAGAGCCCGATCAGGTAGCAGACGATCGAGGCGACCGAGGAGCCCCGGCCGCGTCCGGGCGGCAGCTGCGTGCGGCTGCGTGCGGTGCCCTGCCCGCGCACCTCGCGCGCGACCTCCTGCGCCAGCTGGAAGACCTCGTGGTAGATGAGGAAGAACCCGGCGAGATCGTGCAGCCGTATCAGGCGCAGCTCCTCGTCCAGCTGCGCCTGCGCCTTGCTGCGCGCGGACGGGGAGCGGTAGCGCTCCCGCAGCCTCTCGCGGCAGATCCGCTCCAGCTCGAGCAGCGGCGTGGCGCCGTCGGGAAGCGGCGGGGCGGGGAGGCGGTAGCCGAGGTCCTCGGTGAGATCGAAGCGGCAGCGCTGCGCGATCCGAACCGTGTTCGCCGCCGCCTGCGGATGGTAGCGCTCAAAGCGACGGGCCTGCCCGGACGGGCTGCGCAGCCAGAACTCGGCGTTCGGCCGGCGCTCGGCGTGGCACTCCTCGAGGGTGGCGCGCCGGCGGATCGCGACCAGCACGTCCTGCAGCCGGTGGCGCTCGCGCAGGTGGTAGTGCACGTTGCCGGTCCCGACCACGCCCACCCCCGCGCGCTCCGCGAGCGCGACCAGCGCCTCGTTGCGCGGCCGGTCGCCGCGGACGTAGTTGTCCTGCAGCTCGACGAAGATCTGGTTCGTGCCGAACCAGGCGATGAGGCGCTCGAGGGCGGCGACCGCCTCGCTCCCGCGTCCCGCCCCGACGAGGGAGGGGATGCGCCCCTCGCGGCACCCCGTCAGCACGATCAGCCCCTCCGTGTGGCGGCCGAGCACGTCGAACGGGAGCACCGGATCGAGGCGTCGCTCCTCACGGGCGCGCGGATCCGTCTCCCTGAGACCGAAGGCGTCGCTGGAGAGGCGGCAGAGGTTGGCGTATCCCTGCCGGCTCTCGGCGAGCAGTGTGAGGTGCGAGCGCACCTCCGGGCCCGCGTCGCGCGCCGCCCCCGGCTCGGAGACGGTCAGCTCCAGACCGGTGATGGGCCGGATCCCGGCCGCGCGCGCCGCCTGCGCGAACTCCATCGCCCCGAACATGCCGTCGTGATCGGTCAGCGCGAGCGCCGCGTGGCCCTGCTCGGCGGCGCGTCGCACGAGCTCGTCCGGGCTCGAGGCGCCCTCCAGCAGCGAGTAGTGGCTGTGCGCGTGCAGCTCCACATACGGGACCTCGCCCAGCGCCTCGTCGGAGAGGGGCGGCGGGGAGCCGCGCGGCGCCCGGGGAGTCGGCGCCCGCGCCTCCCACTGCGCGCGCCGCCGCTCGAACTCGTCCCGGCGCTCCATGTAGCCGGGCTCGAGCTCCCGGCGCCCGCGTGCCACCGCATCTCCTTCGCCTTCGCGAACGGCGGCTGAGCGTAACAGAACATACGTTCCTATCTCAAGCCCCAGACGGGTGGGGCGTGGACGCGAGAGGCCGGGCGCGGGAGTGCTGTCGGAAGACGAGCGGCTCGGGCGAGCCGCGTGCGGGGAACGATCCGGCCGTCGGCCGCGTATCTACTGGCAAGATGGCATTGGTGCGACCTGTCGCGTGGCGCACACATCACCCCGGCCGACCCGCGGAGGGTGAGGGGCGCATGACCGATGACGAGGCGATCCGGCGCTGCCAGGACGGCGACCGGGACGCCTTCCGCCATCTCGTGGAGCGCTACAAGAACCCGCTCTACGGCACCGCCTACCTGATGACCGGCAATGCCGCCCACGCCGAGGAGCACGTCCAGGAGGCCTTCCTCTCGGCCTGGCGCGGCATCCACACCTTCCGGAGGGGGCGCCCGGTGAAGCCCTGGCTGATGCGGATACTGGTGAACACCGTTCTCTCCCAGCGGCGGAGGCGCACCCTGACGACGGTGCCCATCGAGGAATCGCTGCTGCCGGGAGCGATCCCCGGCCCGCAGGACGAGATCGAGGCGAACGAGGACCGCGAGGCGCTCCGGCGGGCCCTCGCCCGGCTCAGCCCGGAGCACCGCGAGGTTGTCGTGCTGCGCTACTTCGCCGAGCTGACGATTCCGCAGGTGGCCCGCTCCGCCGGCGTGCGGAAGGGCACCGTCAAGTCGCGGCTCCACCGCGCGCTTCGCCAGCTGCGCGATCTGCTGGAGCACTCCGGCGAGATGGAGGTGGCCGGCAATGGCGCCTGACGACGCACGCGATCCGGAGATGGAGCGCCGCCTGCGCGAGCACTTCGCCGAGGAGGCGCCCGAGCTGCGCGCGCCCGACGATCTCTGGGAGCGCCTGGAGGGGCGGCTCGGCGATCAGGAGCCCCGTCGCTTCATGTTCGTGCGCGGCGGAGTCGTCGCCATCGGGGGGACGGCCTGGGCCACGGCGGCGGCGGCGGCGGTCCTGATCGCGGCCGTCGGGCTCTGGGC
>VYDC01000242.1 GCA_009843585.1 Chloroflexota bacterium
GCTCCGGGCCGTCCCCGCCGTCGCTGCGCTCCCTGCGGAAGCGGAGCTCTCCGACCTCGTCCAGGTCGACGACGACGCGATCGCCCGCCTCGAACTCGCCGGCGAGCATGCGCCGCGCGAGCGGGTTCTCGAGCAGCCGCTCGATGCTGCGGCGAAGCGGCCTCGCGCCGAACTCCGGGTCGTAGCCGTCGGCGACGAGGTGCTCGCGCGCCGCGGCCGTCACCGAGAAGGCGACCCGCCGCTCGTCGAGGCGCTCGCGCACCTCCTCCAGCATCAGATCCGCAATGCGCGCGATCTCGGCCTCGGTGAGCGGCTCGAAGACGATCACGTCGTCGAGCCGGTTCAGGAACTCGGGGCGGAAGGTGCGCTTGAGCGCACCCTCCACCGACCGCACGAGCCCGTCGCGCTCCGAGGCGCTTCTGGTGCGGACCAGGCCGATCTCCTGCTGCCTCGCGCCGCCGCCTAGGTTCGAGGTGAGGATCACGACGGTGTTGCGGAAGCTCACGACGCGGCCGTGCGCGTCGGTGAGCCGCCCGTCGTCCATGATCTGGAGCAGGGCGTTGAAGACGTCGGGGTGCGCCTTCTCGATCTCGTCGAAGAGGACCACGCGGTAGGGCCGGCGCCTGACCGCCTCGGTGAGCTGGCCGGCCTGTTCGAACCCGACGTAGCCGGGCGGCGCCCCGAAGAGGCGCGACACGGTGTGCCGCTCCTGGAACTCCGACATGTCGAGGCGCAGCAGCGCGTCCTCGTCGTCGAAGAGATAGCCGGCGAGGGCCCGCGCGAGGTGCGTCTTCCCGACGCCGGTCGGGCCGACGAAGATGAACGACCCGATGGGGCGCCGGGGATCCTTGAGGCCGGAGCGGGCGCGGCGGATGGCGTCGGCGAGCGCGGCGATGGGGGCGTCCTGCCCCACCACCCGCTCGTGGAGCGCCTCCTCCATGTGGAGCAGCCGCTCCGCCTCGTCCCTGAGCAGCTGGTCGACGGGTATGCCGGTCACCTGGGCGAGGATCGCGGCGATGTCCTCCTCCGCGACCTGCCCGCTGGCGGGGGCGCCCTCGCCGAGCTCGGCCCGAAGCCGCTCGTGGCGCTCCTGCACCGCGATCACCTGCTGCTTGATGCGGGCGGCGGCCTCGTAGTCCTCGCGCGCCGCGGCCGCGTCGAGGCGGGCGGCGGCGTCATCGAGCTCCGAGCGCAACTCGCGCATCTCCGGCGTGAGCGACTCGGCCGTGATCACGTGCCGCGACGCCGCCTCGTCGACGAGGTCGATGGCCTTGTCGGGAAGCTGGCGCCCCGTGATGTAGCGATCGGAGAGGCGGGCCGCGGCCTGGAGCGCGGAGTCGGCGATGCTGAGGCCGTGGTGCTCCTCGTAGCGAGACCTCAGCCCGTTCAGGATCTGGATCGTCTCGTCGACGGAGGGCTCGTCGACGTAGACCGGAGAGAAGCGCCGCTCGAGCGCCGGATCCTTCTCCACGCCGGTGCGGTACTCGTCGAGCGTCGTCGCACCGATGACCCGGAGCTCGCCGCGGGCGAGCGGGGGCTTGAGCATGTTGCCGGCGTCGATAGCCCCCTCGGCACCTCCCGCGCCGACGAGCGTGTGCAGCTCGTCGAGGAAGAGCAGCACCTCGCCGGCCGCCTCGCGGACCTCGCGGATCACCGACTGCAGCCGCTCCTCGAACTCGCCGCGGAACTTCGAGCCGGCGAGCATGCCGGGGAGGTCGAGGGCGAGGACGCGCTTGCCGCGGAGCCGCTCCGGGACGTCGTCTGCGGCGATGCGCTGCGCGAGTCCCTCCACGACGGCGGTCTTGCCGACCCCGGCCTCGCCGATGAGGACCGGGTTGTTCTTGGTGCGGCGGTTGAGGACCTGCATCACGCGTGAGATCTCGTCCTCGCGACCGACGACCGGGTCGAGCTTCCCCTGTCTCGCGAACTCGGTGAGGTCGCGGCTGTAGCGCGTCAGCGCCTGGTAGCGTGACTCGGCCGTCGGTGAGTCGACGCGCGCCGTCCCGCGGGTCTCGCGCAGCGCCCGGTAGACGGCCTCCTTCGTGATCCGTTCCTCCTGGAAGAGGCGCGCGGCCTCGCCGTCGCGCTCGTCGGCGATCGCGATGAGCAGGTGCTCCACGCCGACGTAGTCGTCCTGCAGGCGATCTGCCTCGGCGTTGGCGGCCTCGAGCATCCGCACGATGCGCGGCGTGGTGTAGATCTGGACGACCTCGTGCGTGAGCTTCGGAGCCTTCTGGAGTTCCGCCTGCAGCCTCGCCGTCGCGCGCTCGCGGTCGACGCCCAGACGGCCGAGCAGGTCGGGGACGAGCCCCTCGCGCTGCGCGAGCAGGGCGAGCAGCACGTGCTCGACGTCCCACTGCGAGTGCCGCTGCTCACGCACCATCTGCTGCGACGCCTGGATCACCTGCTGCGCCTGCTCGGTGAAGCGATCCTGCCTCATCATCGTCGGTCGTCCCTTCCCGCAGGGTGGCCCGCGTTCACCGCGCGCCCTCCCGGCGCAGCCGCTCGATCTCTCCGCGCGCTCGTTCGAGCTCCGCGTCCCGCCGCGCGAGCGCCCGGCGCATCTCCTCTATCTGCGCGCGCATGTGCAGCACCACCTCGGCCCCGGCGAGGTTCACGCCCAGCTCGTCGACGAGCCGCAGCACCTGCCGGACTCGCTCCACGTCCGAGACGGAGTAGAGGCGCGTGTTCCCGGGCGAGCGGGCCGGCGTCACCAGGCCGAGGCGCTCGTAGGAGCGCAGCGTCTGCTGGTGCACCCCGACCATCTCGGCGACGACGGAGATCTGGAAGACCGGCTGCTCCCGGGGGAGGTCGGCGGGCGAGGTCACGGTTCACCCGCCGCCCCGCGCGCCGCTTCCGGGGCCGGGCCCTCCGCCTCGTCGCGCAGGCGCAGGAGGAGCTCGCGCTGGCCCTCGGTCAGGGGCCCGGGGAGTGTGAGGCGCACGCGCGCGAGCAGGTCGCCGTAGCCCCCGGCCGCGCGCGGCATCCCCTGCCCCGCCAGCCGGAAGAGGCGTCCCGACTCGGTTCCCGGCGGGATCGAGAGCGCCAGGGTCCGCCCCTTCAGCGTCGGGACGCGCGCCTCGCCGCCCAGGGCCGCGTCCCAGACGGGGATCTCCAGCTGGATCTCGAGGTCGTCGCCACGGCGCGTGAAGGTGGGATGTGCGGCGATGGTGACGCGCAGGTAGAGGTCGCCGGGTCGGCCGCCGCCCGCGCCGGGCCCGCCCTTCCCACCGAGACGCACCCGGCCGCCGTCGGCGATGCCCGCGGGAATCGTCACCTCGAGCCGGCGCGCCGCGCGGGTGCGGCCCGAGCCGCGACAGGCGTGGCAGGTGGCGCCCGCGACCTGACCCGTCCCTCCGCAGACGCCGCAGCGACCGGAGTCGTCCGACACCTCGACGCGGCGGGTCGTTCCCGCGTACGCCTCCTCGAGCGTGATGGAGACCGCCTGTTCGATGTCGCGACCGCGACGCCGGCGGGCGCCGCGCCCCCGGCCGCGCTGGAACATGCGCCCGAAGATCCCGCCGCCCTCGCCCGCAGAGAAAATCTCGCCCAGGTCCACCTCGGGTCCGCCCGCCCGCGCGGACGCGAAGAGGTCGCCGAGGTCAAAGGAGAGACCCCCATCGCCCGCGGCGCGCTGACGCCGCCGCATCTCCTCAATCTGCTCGGCGTGCTGCCACTGGTCGCCGTAGCGGTCGTACTTCGTGCGCGACTCCGGGTCGGAGAGCACCTGATGCGCGGCGTTGATCTCCTTGAAGCGCTCCTCCGCCTCCCGGTCGCCCGGGTTGACGTCGGGGTGGTACTGGCGGGCGAGGCGCCGGTATGCGTCGCGGATCTCCTTGTCGGAGGCACCGCGCCGCACGCCGAGCGTCTCGTAGAGGTCTGCCATGCAGACATGATACCAAATATGAGTCGTTATATATAAGGTTAGGTTGCTATGTCGATGTCATATCGTGCCCGCGCCCTCGGTCGCGGCGCCCGCGTCTGATGAGGTGGTGGAGGTCGTCCGCCGGACGGCGGTCGGCCTATCGAGCGCGGCGGGGGGGAGGAGCGGCGC
>VYDC01000248.1:0-21576 GCA_009843585.1 Chloroflexota bacterium
GCGGGGGCGGGCGGCGTGTGCGCGGCTTCCTCGGCTAACCGCAGGGGCGAGGGGCCGGCTACGTGCGCTGCCGAGGTGGTCCGGGATTTCGGCGGCGATCTCCTCGTCCTCGACGGCGGAGGACGCCGGGGGCTCTCACCATCCACGGTCGTCGATCTCACCCGCCGCCCTCCGGTGCTCCTGCGCGAGGGACCGATCACAGCGGGCGAGCTCGGGATCGACGAGCCGGGCGGCCCCCGCCCCGCCTGACGGCGGCGGGCGGCGGGCGGGGGAGGCTGCGGATGGCGGAGCCGGAGACCCTGCCCGACCTGCTCGCGCCGGGCCTCGCGCTCGTTTTCGTGGGGATCAACCCGGGCGAGCGATCGGCGGAGCTCCGGCACTACTACGCGCACAGGGGCAACGGGTTCTGGGCCGCTCTCTCGTCGTCGCCGCTGGTCGGGCGGCGCCTCGGGCCGGAGGACGACGGATCCCTGCCCGAGGCGGAGGGGATCGGGTTCACCGACGTCGTGAAGCGGGTCGTCACCGACAGCACCCAGATCAGCGACGAGGAGCTGCGGGCGGCCGAACCCGCCTTCCGCGCGCGCATCGCCGCGGCCGCCCCGCGGGCGGTCTGTCTGACGAGTGGACGGGCGTTCGATGTCCTCTTCCCCGGTCTGCGTCCTGCGGGGAGCTGGGGCCGGCAGGCCTCGACGCTTGAGGGAGCCTCGCTCTGGGTCATGCCCTCCACCTCGGGTCGCGCCGTCGGCTCCCGGCACCACGTGCACCGCGTGCTCGCGGAGCTCGCCTGCTTCCTCGGCCGGGGGGCCTCGGAGGGGGCGGCTTCCGGGCCCTGAGCCCGTAGGCGGGGGGTGCCCTCACGCGCGAGCGGGTACCCTCGCCCGCCACGGGCGGGAGCGCGGTGGGGACGTCGATGCCAGAGCGGAGGCGGGAGAGCCCGTGAGGCGCCGGCGCGCGGGGAGCGCGCAGGCGGCTCGCGCTGCCCTCTCCGGCGCCCGGGTGGCGGGCCGCCTCGGCGCCGCCCTGGTGCGCCACGCGAGCCGTCGGGCGTGGCCGGTCGCCTCCGGACGCCTGGCCGTGGCCGGCCCGGGCGCCCCGATCGAGGTGCTCCGCGACCGGCACGGCGTTCCGCATCTCGTCGCCGCATCGGAGCAGGACGCCCTCTTCGGTCAGGGATTCGTACACGCGCAGGACCGGCTCTTCCAGATGGAACTCGTGCGCCGACTGGCGGCCGGGCGCCTCTCGGAGGCGTTCGGGGCTCGCGCGCTTCAGGCCGACCGATTCCATCGCCGCCTCGGCCTCGTCGAGCTCGCGCAGCGCGACGTCGACGCCGCCTCTGCCGTCGATCGCGCATCCCTCGAGGCCTACGCGGAGGGTGTGAACGCGGGACTCGCGACGCTGCGCGGGCTCCCGCCCGAGTTCGGCCTGCTCGGCATCGGCGCGGAACCCTGGCGCGCGTGGCACTCGACGCTCGTCGTCCGGCTGCTGTTCCTCACGTTCGCGACGAACTGGGAGACGGAGCTGTTGCGCGCGGAGCTGCTGCAGCGGCTCGGGCCCGCCGGCGCCGCGGGCGCCGAGCCCGGACCGCTCTCCCCGCCGGGCGGGCGCGCTCCGGCAGGCTGGCGCCGCACGGCGACGGGCGCCGACGCCCCCGGTGCCCTCGAGCGGCTGCTCACCGCTCACGCCGCAGCGCGCGAGGCCGGCCTCGCGGCGGGTCTCCCCGCGGCCGGCGGCGCCTCCAACGCCTTCGCCGTCGCGCCGGCGCGCAGCGAGACGGGGGCACCCCTGCTCGCAGCCGATCCGCACCTCGCGCCACGACTCCCGGGCTTCTTCCACCTCGTGCACATCAGGGGCGGCGCGCTGAACGTCGCCGGGGCCGACATACCGGGACTGCCCGGGGTCGCGATCGGGCACAACGGCGCGCTCGCGTGGGGCCTGACTGCGGGCCTTGCCGACGTCGCCGACTGCTACGTCGAGCAACTGGACCCCGAGGATCCCGGGCGCTACCGAACGCCCGACGGGTGGTCGCGCGGGCGCTGGCGCGTGGAGACCATCGCCGTGCGAGGCGGCGCGCCGGTGGTGGAACGGGTGCTGGAGACCCGGCACGGACCGATCGTGGGCCCGGCGCTTCCCGGCGAGGAGCGAGCGATCGCGCTTGACGCCACGCCGCTCGCTCCCGGCGACGTGGCGGGTCCGCTGCTCGCTCTGGGACGGGCGCGGAGCATCGAGGACCTTGAGGTCGCTCTCGCGCGCTGGCCCGGATCGACCTTCAACGCCGTCTACGCGCACCGGGAGGGGTCCATCGGCTACCGGCTCGTCGGTCGCGTCCAGCGGCGCGAGCCCGGTGAGGGGCTGCTCCCGCGAGCGGGCGGATCATCACCGGGCCCGCCTCCGCCGCGTGACCCGTCGGAGCTGCCCCGGCTGACCGATCCCGCGTCGGGCGTCGTGCTCTCGGCCAACGAGCCCCCGGGCGGGCCGCTCGAGCTCGGCGAGGAGTGGTGCGAGTCCTGGCGCGCCGAGCGCATCGCGGAGCTGCTCGCCGCGCGGGAGAGCCACAACGCGGCCTCGCTCGCGGCGATCCAGCTCGACCTGTACTCGGCGCCGATGGTGCGGCTGCGCGACCTGCTGCTGGCCGCGGGCGCGGTGCCCCCCGACGGCGCCGCACGGGGGCTCGTCGGGGACTGGGACGGGCGCCTTCTCGCCTCGAGCGCGGCCGCGGCGATCGTCGAGAGCGCCTTCATCGAGATCGCCCGCTCGGTCGCCTCGCGCGTCGCCGGCCCCGCCGCACGCGTCGTGCTCGGCCGGGGCCTCGACGGGGGGCACCCGCACTCGAGCTTTCACTACCGGATGCAGGGCTGGCTGCTCGAGCTGCTCCACTCGCCCCGTCCGCCGGTCTTCCGCGATCGGGCCGATCGCGACAGGCTGCTCCGCGCGGCGGCCGGGCGCGCGCTCGCCGCGCTCGAGGCGCAGCTGGGCGGCGATCCCGCCGCCTGGAGCTGGGGGGCGCTCCACAGCCGCCGGCTGGAGCACCCGCTGGCCGCCGTCCCGCTGCTCGGCCGGCTCTGGTCGCGTGGGCCCTACCCGACCGGGGGCGACGTCAACACCGTGAGTCAGGCCGGGTACAGCCTCGTCGACGGACCGGGAGCGACCGCGAACGTTCCCGTCTACCGGCAGATCATCGATCTCGCGGATCCCGATCGCTCGCTGGCCCTGCTCCCCGGCGGTGTCTCTGGCATCCCCGGCCACCCGCGCTACGATGACTGCATCGAAGAGATGCTCGAGGGCCGCTACCGACCGCTTCTCTTCTCGCTCCCTGCCGTCGAGGCGGCACTGGAGTCGCGGCTGGAGCTCGTTCCGGTCTCCGACCCGCCCGGCGCGGCGGCGAGGCGTCCGGCTGCGGAGGAGCTGGGATGAGCACGACGCCCGAGGCATCGGCCGCGTTCGCGGAGCGCGCCGAGCGCTACCGCGGCCTGGTCGAGGCGGAGATGCGCGCGATCGTGGGGACGGGGCCGGCCGAGCTCTTCGGCTGGATGCGCTATCACCTCGGCTGGGAGGACGCCGCGGGCCGCCCCGCACCCGGCTCGCCCGGAAAGAGGCTGCGCCCCGTCGCGCTCCTGCTCGCGACCGAGCTGGTCGGCGGGGAGGCCGCGCCGGCGGCGCCGGCGGCGGCCGCGGTCGAGCTGGTGCACGCCTTCTCGCTGGTGCACGACGACGTCATGGACGGGAGCCGTCTGCGCCGAGAGCGCCCGGCGCTCTGGACGATCTCCGGACCGAGCCAGGCCATCAACACCGGCGACGGCCTCTTCACGCTCGCCCACTACGCGATGCACCGCCTCTCGGCACGCGGCTACGCGGAGCGCCGGATTCTGGATGCGATGCGGGAGCTCGCCGAGGGAACCGTGCGTCTGGTCGAGGGTCAGTACCTCGACATCTCGTTCGAGCAGCGTGCCGATGTCGCCACGCGCGATTACCTCGTGATGGCCGCCGGCAAGACGGCGGCGATGTTCGCCTGCCCGTTCGCGATCGGAGCGCTTCTGGGCGGCGCGGAGGGGCGCGTCGTGGCCGCCTTCCGCGAGTTCGGTGCGCGCCTCGGCATCGCGTTTCAGGCGGTCGACGACGTGCTCGGCGCCTGGGGGGATCCCGGCGTGACCGGCAAGCCGGCCGGCGACGACTTGCGCACCCGCAAGAAGAGCTATCCGGTCGTCTGGGCGCTGGAATCGGGCGCCGAACGGGATCCGGACGCCGTGCGCGAGCTCGCCGCCGTCTACGCCACGCCGCCGCCCGACGACCCGGCCGCCGCGGACGCTGAGGCCCGGCACCTCGCCGCGCTGGTCGAGCGCGCGGGCGGCCGCGAGGCGGCGACGCGCATCGCCGCCGACGAGAGCGCGGCCGCGCTCGACGCGGTCGAGACGGCGGGCCTCGGCGCCGAGGCGGTGGCGCTCCTGCGCACCTTCGCCGAATCGGTGATCGCCCGCGAGAGGTGATCGCGTGGGCTGGCCCGCCCCCCTCGCTCGCGATTGCGTGCGCGCCCTGCCTCTCCGAGGATCGGTGTGGTCGCGACGCGTTCGCTTCGCGATGACGGGAGTCGCTTGATGCGGAAGAAGACGATCCGCGACGTTGACATCGCCGGCAAGCGCGTGCTGCTCCGGGTCGACTACAACGTGCAGGTCGAGGACGGTTTCGTCTTCGACGACCTGCGCCTGCGGGAGTCGCTGCCGACCATCGAGCTGCTGCGCGCGGCCGGCTGCCGCATCGCCATCGCCTCGCACCGCGGGCGACCGCGCGGCGAGGTGGTGCCCGAGCTCCGCAACGGGCCGGTCGCCCAGCACCTTCGCGGGCTGCTCGACGCCCCCGTGCTCGCTGTGGACGGCTGCGTCGGCAGCGATGTCGAGAATGCCGTCGCGGCGCTCGGCCCCGGCGAAATCCTGATGCTCGAGAACCTCCGCTTCCACCCCGAGGAGGCGGCCAACGATCCGGCCTTCGCGGGCGCCCTCGCGCGCCTGGGCGATCTCTACGTGAACGACGCATTCGGCAGCGCGCACCGTGCGCATGCCTCGCTGGTGGCGGTCGCGGAGCACCTGCCGGCCGTCGCGGGCCTCCTGCTCGAGCGCGAGGTCGACATGCTCGAGGCCGTGACGCGAGGCCCCGAGCGGCCGCTGGGGCTCGTGCTGGGCGGCTCGAAGATCACCGACAAGGTGCTCATCCTCGAGAACCTGATCGAGATGGCCGATGTCGTCTGCATCGGCGGCGCGATGGCGAACACCTTCCTCAAGGCGGGCGGCACCGACGTCGCCGACTCCCTGGTCGAGGACGAGCGGCTCGATGCCGCCGCCCGGTGCATGGCGCATGCGGCGCGCCACGAGGTGCGGATCGTGCTCCCCCGCGACGTCGTCGCCGCCTTCGGCTCTCCCTACCGCGGATCGGTGCGCACGCTGCCGGTCGCCAGGGTCCCGGCCGGCTGGCGCATTCTCGACGTCGGGCCGGCGACGGCTCGCGCCTTCCGCGCCTCGCTGACCGGGATGCGCACCGTCATCTGGAACGGGCCGCTCGGCCTCTTCGAGCACGATCGCTTCGCCGAGGGCTCCCTCGCCATGGCGCGCACACTCGCCGAACTGGACGCGACGACGGTCGTGGGGGGTGGCGAGACGGCGGCGGCGATCCACCGCGCCGGCGTCTCCGGAGACGTCACGCACCTCTCCACGGGCGGCGGCGCATCGTTGATGCTCCTGCAGGGCCGTCCACTTCCCGCCGTCGAGGCGCTGCTCGACGCCGAGGCGTAGGGGCGCTCCGCGGCGTCGCCCCTGCTAGCATCGACGCATGGATCCCGAGCTGATCCGCCGCCTCGCGACGCCGGCCTCGACCAAGGTCATGCTGTGCGTCATGGACGGTCTCGGCGGCCTGCCGGGGCCGCGGGGGCGCACCGAGCTCGAGGAGGCGGACAGCCCACAGCTCGACCGCCTCGCCGAGCTCGGGGCGGTCGGGCAGAGCGTTCCGGTCGGCATCGGCATTACGCCTGGCTCCGGCCCCGGCCACCTCGCGCTCTTCGGGCTCGATCCGCTGCGATACGAGGTCGGACGCGGGGCGCTCGAGGCGACCGGCATCGAGCTGGACCTCGGCCCGCGCGACCTGGCGGCGCGCGGGAACCTCTGCACCGTCGACGCCGACGGGCTCATCGTCGACCGGCGGGCCGGGCGCGTCGCGACGGAGGTGACCGCGGAGATCGCGGGGGTGCTCTCTGCGGTGGCTCTCCCCGGGGTCGAGCTCATGGTGAGGCCCGTCCGCGAGCATCGCTTCGTGCTCGTGCTCCGAGGAGACGACCTTTCGGCCGACGTCTCGGAGACCGACCCGCAGCGCGTCGGCGTCCCGCCGCTGGAGGCCGAGCCCCTCGCGGGAGCGGGGGACGGCACCGGCCCGGCCGCCGAGCGCACGGCGGAGCTCGTCAACGGCTTCGTGTCCGAGGCCCGGAGGCTGCTCCGGACGCGGGAGCGGGCCAACGCGCTGACGCTGCGCGGCTGGGCGACGCGCCCGGACCTGCCGCAGCTCCCGGCTCTGTGGCGCCTCCGGGCGGCGGCGGTCGCCACCTACCCGATGTACCGCGGCCTGGCGCGGCTCGTCGGCATGGACGTCCTGGATGCCGGCGACTCCATCGAGACGCAGATCGCCGCGCTCGGCCGCCACTGGGCGGAGTACGATTTCTTCTTCGTGCACTGGAAGCACACGGACTCGGCCGGCGAGGACGGCGACTTTCTGCGCAAGGTGCGGGCGATCGAGGAATTTGATCGAGCGATTCCCCGCCTCCTCGCGCTCGGGCCGGACGTGCTGGTCGTGACCGGCGATCACTCGACGCCGGCGATGATGGCGGCGCACTCCTGGCACCCGGTCCCGCTGCTGATCTCGGGGCGCCACGTGCGCGTCGACGACTCCCACGGCTTCGGGGAGGGCGAGTGCGCCAGAGGCGGCCTCGGCACGATCCCGGCTCGTGAGGTGCTGCCGCTCGCCTTCGCGCACGCCGGCCGGCTCGCGAAGTACGGGGCGTAGCGGTGCCGGCGGCGGGCGGCGTGCAGGGGCGGCGCCCGCTCGTGGGCGGCAACTGGAAGATGCACACCACGCGCGAGGAGGCGCGGTCGCTCGTCCGGGAGCTGCGCTCGGAGCTCGACGGCCTGGAGGGAATCGACATCGTGATCTTCCCGCCGGCGCCGTGGCTCGCCGACGCGCACGACCTGCTCGCCGGGAGCACGCTCCGCGTCGGCGCCCAGCACGCGCACTGGGAGCGCTCGGGCGCCTTCACCGGTGCGGTGAGCGCGCACCAGCTGGCCGGCGTCGTGGACTACGTCCTCGTCGGGCACTCCGAGCGCCGCCAGCTCTTTCACGAGTGCGACCGGGCGACCGCCCGACTCCTGGGCGCGGCGCTGGCGGCCGGTCTGAGCCCGCTTCTCGCCGTCGGGGAGACCGCCGCCGAGCGGGATCGCGGCGAGGCGGAGGCGGTGATCGAGAGGCAGCTGCTCGCGGCACTCGACGGCCTGCAGCGGCTCGACGGCCGCGTCGCGGTGGCCTACGAGCCGGTGTGGGCTATCGGGCGGGGTGAGAGCGCGACGCCGTCTCAGGCGGAGGAGGGATGCGCGACCGTGCGCCGCATCGTCGCGGAGCGCTTCGGTGCCGACGCCGCGGCGCGCGCACGGGTGCTCTACGGCGGCTCCGTGAGCGCCGCGACCGCCGGAGAGCTCGCCGCCCTCCCCTCGGGCGACGGGGCGCTCGTGGGGGGCGCCTCCCTGCGGGCGGCCGAGTTCGCGGGAATCTGCCGCGAGGTGGCGCCGTCCGGGGGCGGATGATCGATGCAGTCCGCCCAGCGCTCGACGCCGCGGCGGCCGCTGCTCGCCCTGCTCGGGCCCACCGCCTGCGGGAAGACGGAGGCCGCCGTCGCGCTCGCCCGGGAGCTCCCGGTCGAGGTCATCGCCGCGGACTCGCGACAGCTGCGGCGCGGGATGCGCATCGGCACCGCGGCGCCCTCCGATGCGGAGCTCGCCGCCGTCCCCCATCACCTCGTCGGCATCGTCGAGCCGGATGCACCGTGGACGCTTGCCGACTGGCTGCGCGCCGCCCGCTCTGCGATCGCCTCCTGCCACGAGCGGGGGCGCCTGCCGCTCCTCGTCGCCGGAACCGGCCAGTACGCGTGGGCCCTGCTCGAGGGGTGGCAGGTGCCGGCGGTCCCGCCCGATCCCGTCCTCCGCGCCGAGCTGGAGGCGCTGGCCGAGGAGGCCGGCGGACCGGCGCTCGCCCGACGGCTCGCCCGCGTCGATCCCGAGTCGGCCGCCCGGATCGACACGCGCAACGTGCGCCGCCTGATCCGGGCGATCGAGATCGTCGAGGCGACCGGCGCGCCGGTCCCGCCGCTGGAGAGGGGCGATCCCGGCCTCGTCTGGCGGGCGGTGGGCCTCGCCCGGTCGCGCGCGGAGCTCTACGCCCGAGCGGATGAGCGCGCCGCCTCCCTCTACGCCAACGGGCTTCTCGAGGAGACGCGCGCCCTGATCCGTCGGTACGGCCGCTCCTTCCCGGCGCTCGCCTCCGTCGGGTACCGGGAGGCGGTGCGCGTGATCGAGGGGGCGTGGGACGTCGAGCAGGCGCTGGCGCGCACCCGCACGGAGACGCACCGGTTGATCCGCCAGCAGGCGACCTGGTTCCGGGCATCGGATCCGCGGATCCGCTGGGTGGCTGCCCGCGCCGGCGGCGCGGTGACACGCGCGCTTCTCGAGGAGGCCGAGCGGTTGTCGCCCGGGCGCCGCGCCGCGCGCGATCCGGCGTCTGCGACGGCGATGCGATAGCATCACGGCGCCGCCGATCGGGAAGCCCGCAGGGAGCGATGACGACAGCGAGCCTGTCCTTCTGGAAGATGCACGGCACGGGCAACGACTTCGTCGTCGCCGAGGCGCCGCGCGTGGGCCCTGCGAGCGAGGAGGGGGCGTGGCCCCCGCTCGCTCGCGCGATCTGCGACCGCCACCGGGGGGTCGGGGCGGACGGCCTGCTGCTCGTGCTCCCCTCCTCCGTCGCCGATCGGCGCATGCGGATCTTCAACGCCGACGGATCCGAGGCAGAGATGTGCGGGAACGGGGTCCGCTGCTTCGTGCGCTACCTGCTCGATCGCGGGCTGGTCGAGGCGCCGGACGGACGCGTGCGGGTGGAGACGATACCCGGCGTGCTGACCGCCGAGACGCGGCGCGACCCCCGGGGCACGGTGGCGGCCGTGCGCGTCTCGATGGGACGTCCCGCCCTCGAACCCGACGCGATCGGGGCCGCCCTGGAGGGTCCGCCGCCGGTGCTCGATCTGCCCCTCTCCGTGACCGCGGCGGGCGGCGACGAGGTCTCGCTCTCCCTGACGCTCGTCTCGATGGGCAACCCGCACGCCGTCTGCTTCCTCGACGGGCCGCCCGGGGCCTACCCGGTGGCGCGGGTCGGGCCGGCCGTCGAGCGCCACCCGCTGTTCACGCGCCGGACCAACGTCGAGCTCGTGCACGTGGAGGGGCGGGGGGCGATCGAGATGCGGGTGTGGGAGCGCGGCGTCGGCGAGACGCAGGCCTGCGGCTCCGGCGCCTGCGCCGCCGTCGTCGCGGCCAGGCTGCACGGCCTCGTCGACGATGTTGTGACGGTGCGGCTTCCCGGGGGAGAGGTGCTGGTGAGCTGGGACGGCGAGGGCGAGGTCCTGCTCGACGGGCCGGCCGCTCACGTCTTCAGCGCCGAGTGGCCGCTCGCGGGGCGCGCCGGGTGAAGCTCTCGGAGCGCGTGGAGCGGCTGCCGCCCTACCTCTTCGCGCGCATCTCTCAGCTGATCGCGCAGAAGCGCTCCGAGGGCGTCGACGTCATCTCGTTCGGCATCGGCGATCCCGACCTGCCGACGCCCGGGCACATCCTCGACGCCCTCAAGCGCGCCGCCGACGACCCGGCGAACCACCGCTATCCCGAGACGGAGGGGCTGCCGGCGCTGCGTGCCTCGATGGCGGGCTGGTACCACCGCCGCCACGGCGTGGCGCTCGATCCCGATGCCGAGGTCGTCTCGCTGATCGGATCCAAGGAGGGGATCGGGCACCTCCCCCTCTGCGTCGTCGACCCGGGCGACGTCGTGCTGGTGACCGACCCCGGCTACCCGGTCTACGAGGTCGGGGCGATGTTCGCCGGCGCCGACGTGGCGCGGCTCCCGCTGCGCGAGGAGGACGGATGGCTGCCGCGCCTCGACGAGGTGCCCGACTCCATCGCCGCGCGGGCGCGCCTGCTCTGGCTCAACTACCCCAACAACCCGACCGGTGCGGTCGCAAGCGAGGCCTTCTTCGAGCGCGCCGTCGCCTGGGCCCGCCGCCGCGACATCTGGATCGCGCACGATCTCGCCTACGCGGACGTGACCTTCGATGGCTATGTCGCCCCGTCGATCCTGGAGGTCGACGGGGCGCGGGAGGTGGCGATCGAATTCAACTCGCTCTCGAAATCGTTCAACATGACCGGCTGGCGGATCGCGATGGCGGTCGGGAATCCGACCCTCATCGACGCGTTGACCCGGGTGAAGTCGAATCTCGACTCGGGCGTCCCTCAGGCGATCCAGGAGATGGCGATTGCCGCACTCGAGGGTCCGCTCGACGAGATCGAGAGGCACAACCAGATCTACCAGCGCCGGCGCGACCGGGCGGTCGAGGCGCTGCGCGCTCTCGGGCTCCGCGTCGATCCTCCCAGCGCCTCGCTCTACGTATGGGCGAGGCTCCCCGCCGGGGAGCAGTCGTCGGCGGCGTATGCGGAGCGGCTGCTCGAGGAGACGGGCGTGGTCGTCACGCCCGGGATCGGGTACGGGGAGGCGGGGGAGGGCTACGTCCGCCTCTCGCTGACGCTTGCCGACGAGCGGGTCGACGAGGGTCTCTCGCGCCTCGCCGCCTTCGCTCGACGCTCCCGCCGCCCATAGCCCGGGTCGCCGGATGCCGCTCGGCGCCGCGCCCTCCCGCTCGGCGCGGCCCCGTATAGTGAACGGTGCCCCTCCGCGGGTGCTGCGAATGGGAGGCGAGCCGATATAGCACCGAGGAAGCGTCAGCGCAGCCTTCCGCTTCGGCTCCCGGCGACCCCCGGACGAGTCGGATCGCCGGGCCCGCCCCCCACGCGCCCGACGGCGCCCGCGGCCGAGCGCGCCTACCTGATCGCGGTCGACTCGCGCCGGGCGCGCCCCGACCCGGGCGCGATGCCGGCCGACCAGTCGCTGGATGAGCTCACCGCGCTCGCCGAGGCGGCGGGCGCGGTCGTCGTCGGCCGGACGCTGCAGCGCCGGGATCACCCGGACCCCGCCAGCTACGTCGGAATCGGGAAGCTCCGCGAGGTGCGAGCGGCGCGCGAGGATCTCGGCTATACGCTCGTGCTCGTCGACGATCCGCTCTCGCCTGCCCAGCAGCTGCGCCTCGAGCGTGAGCTCGACGTGAAGGTGCTCGACCGCAGCGCGCTGATCCTCGACATCTTCGCCTCCCGCGCGCGGAGCCACGAGGCGGCGCTGCAGGTCGAGCTCGCGCAGCACCGGTACCTGCTTCCCCGGCTGCGGGGGCAGTGGGAGCACCTCGAGCGGCTGGAGGGGGCGATCGGTGCCCGCGGTCCCGGCGAGACACAGCTCGAGACCGATCGGCGGCTGATCGGCGGACGGATCGCCCGGCTGCAGCGCCGCCTCGAGTCCGTCAGGCGGCAGCGGGCGCTCCACCGCCGGCGGCGCGCCCGACAGGGGATCCCGACCGTGGCGCTCGTCGGCTACGCGAACGCCGGCAAGTCCTCGCTGATGCGCGCCCTGGCCGGAGCCGACGTGCTCATCGCGGACCAGCCCTTCGCCACGCTCGACCCGACCACACGCCGCGTCCCGGCCAGCGGCCCGGGCATCCCCGCCGGCCTCGCCTTCCTGCTCACCGACACGGTCGGCTTCATGCAGAAGCTGCCCGCCCAGCTGATCTCGGCGTTCCGGGCGACTCTGGAGGAGCTGGAATCGGCCGATCTCCTGCTGCACGTCGTCGACGTGACCTCGCCGACGGCCGAGCTGCAGGCGTCCACCGTGGAGGCCACGCTCGCCGAACTCGGGCTCGGCGACCTTCCCCGGCTCATCGCGCTGAGCAAGGCCGACGGCCGGGCGGACGAGGAGGGGGCCGGCGGACTCCGCGCGCCCGGGGCGGCGGCCGGCGGGGTCGCGACGCCGCCGATCGGATTCGTGGTGACCTCGGCGATCCGGGGATGGGGCATCGACGCCCTGCGCGAGAAGCTCTCCTACGAGCTCTTCGGAGGGATCGAGGCCGCCCCGGCGGCGCCCCGCGCCGGCGGGGCGACCCCGCTCCCCGGCGGGACGGCTTCGATGCGCTAGCACGCGTCCCGGCGCGCCCCCCGCGACCCGGCTCCGGACGGGGGGCGCGCGAGCGCCGCCGCGTCTCTCAGGAGCGTCGCGGGTTGAGCACGTAGCTCGCGGGTTCTCGCAGCCAGGGCCGCTCGCCGACGCGGTGTCGGGCGAGCGTCCGCGCCTGCTCGAGCACCGCCTCGCGCGCGCTCATCACGCGGCGCGCTGCCGCCTCGTCGCCCGCGAGCACGAGGCCGAGATCGTCGAACCAGCTCCGGAGTCTGCGGCCGAGGCGTGTGTCCTGCGCCGCCGGCAGCAGCCACGCGATCGGGGCGTGGCTATCGCCGTCGAGCAGGCACGCGAGGCGGGCCAGGGCGGAGGCGGCCTCACCCGCGGCCGGAAGGGCCTCCAGCCCGGCATTCCCTTCGGGGACGGGGGAGAGCGCGGGGAGCGCCCCGGCCGCCTGGAGGTAGGCGCCGCGAAGTGCTCGCTCCACGGCGCCGTCCGGGCTGCGGGCCGACTCCGCGAGGAACCGCTCGTGGCGCCCCAGGCGGTCGGCGAGCAGCTCGGCGTGCGAGAGGTACCAGCGCGCCTCCAGCGCCCGCCGTCCCTCCCCGGAGAGCAGCGCGGCCAGGGCCTCCTCGGTGAAGAGGCACGCGCGCAGCCCGGCGTCAGCGGGGGAGGGTGGGAGGTCGCGGGCGATGGCCCCCTCGAGGTGAAGCCTCTGACCATCGCCGCCCAGCGTCTGCGCGGTCGGCCGGTCGATGGTGAGCCACGCCTCCACCGGCGGCCGCGTCCGGGCGGTGATGCCGCGGGGCGGGCTCACGAGCCAGAGGGTGATGCGCTCGGTGGCATCCGCCCAGGGGCTCACCCGCAGCAGGCCGCGGGCGCGCTCGATGGCCGCGTCGCGCGCGTGGGAGCCCGCGCCGCCGTCGGCGGCCCGGGTACCGCCCGTCGGCGCGCGGGGAGAGCCGGCCGGGTCCGGCCGCGCTTCTCCGTCGCCTCCTGCGGCAGCGTCGTTAGTCACGGCCGGACCCTAGCAGCGGCCGCGCGGGTCCGCGAGTCGGCGCGGCGCGGAGCGGAACCGGTGAGGCGGGCCTCTCAGCGCGCGAGGCGCACGGCGAGATCGGCGACGCGCTGGCCCAGCGCGCGGGCCTGGGCGAGGTCGCCGGGCGTGACGCGGCCGTGGGCGGTCGCCCCGTAGTAGGAGCCGGTGGTGCGCATGCTGTCGGTCCACGGCAGGCCGACCATCAGCATGCCGTGCGCCATCAGCAGGTGGACGAGCTGGAGCAGCGTCGCCTCGGTCCCCCCGGAGCGCGACCAGCCGCCGGTGAAGGCGCCGGCGGGCTTCCCCGCCAGGTCGCCGCTCTCCCACAGGTCGCCCGTCTCGTCGAACCAGAGCTTCAGCTTCCCGGTGATGCCCGACCAGTTCGGGGATCCCACTATCAGTCCATCGCACAGCAGCAGATCCCGGGGGTCGGCCTCGTCGACGCGCCTCATCATCAGGTCGGCGCCCGCCGTGTCGCGCACGCCGCCGGCGACGCCCTGCGCCAGCTCCTCGACCAGTCCGCCGCGGCTGTCGTAGACGACCAGTACCACCGCCATCGCGACCTACCCTCTCGGGCGCTCCCGCGCCGGCACGCCCGCGCCGCCCGCTGCGATCCCGCCTCGTGCGCCAATCCGACCGCGTGCGTCCACCTCAGGCGCCGATCTCGTCGTGCTCGCTCGCCACCCGGCGGAGGTGGGTGATGCGCTCGTCGGGATCGCTCAAGCCCTCGAGCGCGTCGCGGGCGTGCTCGATCATCCAGGCCGCACCCCCTGCAGCGACGAACCACTCCACCGCCTGCAGCAGGGCGAGGGGCCGGGCCTGGCGGTGGCCGCGATGGCGGACGATGCCCCAGGCGAAACCGGCGAGCGCGGAGGAGAGCACGAGGGCGAGCTGGCTCCGGCCGTTCACCGTCCGGGCGCGCCCGACGCCCCGGCGGCGGCGCTAGTCACCGAGCACCGTGTCGTATCCGAGGGCCCGGATCTCCTCGACGTACTCGGAGCGCCACCCGGGGTGCGGGATGCGGCGCGACCGGGCGCGGAACTCGCGGTGGTAGCGCAGGTACTCCTCCTCGTGCCGGCGCCTCCACTCGTTCTCCTGCCGGAAGGCATCCAGGTCCACCTGCTCGAGCGTGCGATCCAGCTCGTCCTCGGCGAGATCGAACTCGTCGCGCCAGTACTCGGCGAGATAGTCGAGCGACTCCTCCAGGTCGCGGCGGCAGTCGAGCAGGTAGCTCTCGAGGACCTGACCGGCGTCGACCTCGTTGCCGCGGAAGCGCTCGTCCCGGGCGCACTCGCCGCAGAGCGTGATGAGCTTGCGGGCGTCGCACTCCTCCGCGCGGGGGCAGTCGCGGTGACGCGGCGCGAAGCGGTTGAGGGAGGGCTTGCGCGAGTATCCGACGATGAGCGTCTCGCAGTCGCGCTCGCAGCGCGGGCACGTGCTGCGGTGCTCGAAGAGCTCGTTGACGGTCTCTTCCCAGTTGATCTGCATGGTCCCCCTCCCGCCACACCGATCGTAGAGAGCGGTCCCGCGCTGTCAACGCCCGAGTCGGGCGAGTTCCCCCGGCGCGAAGCGTCCGAGACGGCCCGTTAGCGGCGGAGATCACCCCGGTAGGAGGCGGACTGCCCCGGCATCTCCTCCACCTCGATCGCGAGCCGGAGGATCCCGTCGTGCCCGCCCTCACGCAGGGCGAGCGCGACCCGCTCCCAGAGCCACCGCGCTATCAGCTCGGCGGTGGTGTTCTCGATCGGGAGCGCGGCGACCTCCTCCGACGGGAAGCGGTATGCCCGCCCCCGGTAGGAGACCAGCCAGGAGCCCGACTCCTCCCTGACGTCGAGCAGCGCCGAGCGCGCTTGCAGCAGGAAGCGGTGATCGAGTTCCTCGCACGCCGCGCGGCACAGCCGCTTCAGCACGGCGAAGTCGATCACCCACGAGTCGGCCGTGAGATCGCCGGTGACGCGGCAGCTGACGGAGTAGTTGTGTCCATGCAGGGGTTCGAGGTCGTCGCCGATCGTCGCCATGTGGGCGGCGGCGAAGCGCAGGCGCACGCCGCGCACCTCGACCTCGTGAATGCCGGGGGGCGCGCCCCGATCATCGGACATCGGTCCGCCTGCCGCCGCTGCGTCCGCCGCCGGGGTCTAGATCTCGAGCGTGGAGAGCAGCGCCTCGACGTCGGGAGCCTCGCGCTGACCGGCGCGCTCCCGCGCCCCGGTGAGACGCTGGTACATGGGGATGCTCTCGGGCGCGCGGAAGAGCAGCCCCACCGGGATGCGACCGCTCGTCGCGTGGGCCATCGCCTGCTCCCTGTTGGTGGGGTCGTGATCCTCCGGGAGCGGGTAGGCCGCCGGCTCGATCCCCTGCTTTGGATTGCCCTTCAGCGCCGCGTAGGTGTCGTTGTAGGTCGTGCAGGGTGACTGCACGTGGACGATGGCGAAGCCGGGATACTCCATCGCCTCGCCGATCGTTGCGGCGAGATCCCGGGGACGGGTCGACAGCATCGAGGCGATGTAGTTGACGCCGAGCGCCAGAAAGAGCTCGAGGGGGTTCATCGCGTCGTCGAGCTTCCCCAGGGGGGTGGTCGGCGTGACGGCCTCGAAGGCGCTCGTCGGGGAGGCCTGTCCCTTGGTCAGTCCGTAGATGCCGTTGTCCATCACGACGCAGGTGACGTCCATGTTGCGCTTCGCCGCGGGGCCGATGTGCTCGGCGCCGATGGAGAGGAAGTCGCCGTCGCCGGCGGCGACGAGCACGTTGAGCTCCGGCCGGGCCGCCTTGACGCCGTAGGCGATTGGCAGCGTCCTGCCGTGGATGCCGTGGATGCCGAAGGGCTGCGGCCCCTCCTGCAGGTGGACGAGGTTCCCCGAGCACCCGATGCCCGCGACCACCACCGTGTTCTCGATCGGCTCGCCGAGACGGGTGACGCGGTCGGCGAGCGCGAGCTCGACGGCGCGCACGACGCCGAAGTCCCCGCAGCCGGGGCACCACTTGAAGTCGTAGTCGGGATTGCGCTTCGTCATACCCGGACCAGCTCTCCTGTCCGCGCCTCCAGACGCTCGCGGATGCGCTCCGTAAGGAAGCGCTCCTTGAATGGGAGACCGGTGTACTGCGTGATCGCCTCAGCCCGCACCCCCTGCTGGCGCAGAAGCCCGGCGAACTGGCCCAGGTAGTTCAGTTCGGGGACCAGCACCAGCTCCTTCGCCCGGAGCTCCTCGAGCAGCGCCGGGGGAAGCGGGTTGAGGAACATCGTGAAGTACCACGCGAGGTCGCCGCGGTCGCGCAGGGCAAGGTAGGCGGCGCGCGACGGCCCCTTCGACCCGCCCCACGGCATCAGGGCGATCTGTGCCTCTGTTCCCTCGGACTCGAAGAGATCCTCCTCGAGCAGCGCGAGCTTCCCGAAACGGCGATGCGTCATCTGCAGGTGCCACTTGGGGAGGTGCGTCGTGTCGCCGTACTCGTCGTGCTCGCTCCCGTTCGCGACGTAGGCACCGGGACCGCCGGGGACCGGGAAGGGCGTGAGCTGCTCGCCCCGGTAGCGACGAGGCGGGCCATCGCCGTCGATCGCCTCCGATCCGTTCACCGTCACGCGGCTCTCGGGCCGGATCGACGAGAGCGGGGGCCGCGGCACGTCCTGCTGCCTCTCGGCGACCGAGGCCTCGGAGAGGAGGATGACCGGGCCCTGGTAGCGCTCGGCCCAGTTGATGGCGTGGGCCGCCGCGTAGAAGCACTCCTCGACGCTCCCCGGCGCGATGATCGGGATGCGGAGGTCGCCGTGCCCCGGGTTGAGCGCGGTCAGCAGGTCCGACTGCTCGGTCTTGGTGGGGAGCCCGGTCGAGGGGCCTCCGCGCTGCACGTTGACGACGACGAGCGGAATCTCGGCCATCCAGGCGAGTCCGAGCCCCTCGCTCATCAGCGAGAGGCCGGGACCGGCGGTCGACGTCATCGCCCGCTTCCCGGCGAAGCCCGCGCCGATGAGGGCAGTGATCGACTCGATCTCGGAACTCGACTGGCCGACGTAGCTGCCGTCGCCGGTGAGGTAGCGTTCCATGAACGTGAGCATCGTGGTCGCCGGCGAGATCGGATAGCCGACGAAGACGTCGAGACCGCTCGCGATCGCGCCGAGGCTCGCCGCCTCGTAGCCGCGCATCAGCACCCGCGGACCCTCGGTCAGCGGCGGTGAATCGAGTCCCGCGACGGTGAGGCCGGTCTCCTGCACCGTGTCCATGCCGAGATCGAGCGCCTTGATGTTCCCCTCGATGATCACCGCGTCGTTCGCGCGGCCGCGGGTAAAGCGCTCCCGGATGAAGTCGGTGAAGTACTCGGCCGGCATGCCGGCGAGCGCCGCGACGGCCCCGATCATCACCATGTTGGCGGCGAGCGGGTTGCCGGTCTCGCGGGCGAGGCGGTCGACCTCCATCCCGATGCAGCGGTTGCCGTCCTCGATCTCGAAGTCGCCGGAGTTGTAGACGACGATGCCGTCGTCTCGGCACTCCTCGATGTGGTGGTCGTAGGCGTATCGGTTCAGCACGACCAGCACGTCGAGCTGATCACCCGCCGCGAGCACCGGTCGGGTCGAGATGCGGGTCTGGGCCCAGGTCGGCCCCCCCTTGATCTGTGAGGGGAAGGTCGAGAAGGTCTGGACGTGGTAGCCGACGCGGGCCGCCGCCTGCGCGAGCCCCTCGGCGGCGGTCACGACACCCTGGCCGCCCTCACCCGCGAAGCGCACCACCAGATCCGTGGCCATGAGCTACCGCTCCCCGTGACCGGTGGTCGGTTGGGCCGTGCCGATGAGGGGTCGGGCGCGGCCGCGCGACGATAAGCCCGGCGGCGGGTCCGACGGTTCCGCCTCGCACGTTTCTCGGGAGCCGATGCGGTGCATCACTCGTCGGACCCCATGGATTCGGGATTCCCCCGCAGGCCGGACGGCTTGCGCCCTCCACGTCGACGCTGCGGACCACACAGTATCGACCCGCGAGCGGCCTACGCTCAACGGGTCGACGCCGTCGACGCTTTTGGCGCGTGACCTATCATAGCCGGAGCGCGCGCCGCGCGCGGCGCGCAGCCGTGCCGAGCGCAGCGAGCCCGCCCCGGCGTCTCGAGAGGACTGCTGGAGGGAGGAGACCGTGGTCAAGGCCTATGTCCTGATCGTGACCAGCCCCGGCGCGACACGGCGCGTCGCGCTGGCGCTGCGGGGGTTGCCGAACATCGCCGAGGTGCACGAGGTCATGGGGCCCTACGACGTCGTGGCGGAGCTGGAGACCGAGAGCCTCACCGACATTCCGCCGATCCTCTCCGGCACCATACGGACGATGGAGGGCATCCAGTCGACGACGTCGCTCGTCGCCTTCTCCCCTGGCTAGCCGCCCCCGGCCGTCGGCCGCGAACGGATCCGTGCCCGCCGGCACGGCGCCCCTCGGTGCGCGGCGCTCCCGGACGCACGAGCCGAGCCCGCCTAGTTCTGGACGTGGAGCATGTGGGCCGCGAAGAAGGCGCGTGCCAGCTCGATGAACTCTTCCTCGCGATCGAGGTAGGTGACGTGGCCCGCCAGCTCGAGCGAGACGGAGCGGGCGCTCGGCGTCTGCATCACCATGCGCTGCTGCGTCGCCGCGTCGAGATCAGGGGATCGGCCGCCGCGAATGTAGAGGATCGGGCAGCGGATCCCGGTCGCCTCCTCCCAGAGGTCGTCGGGCCTCCAGTCGAGGGCGGCGCGCACGTCCGCGACGGCGCGCAGGCCGTCCGGACGGCGTTGGAGCCGCCACCCCGCCTCCTCCTCGAGCAGCGCCGACGGTGCGGCGGGGACCGCGCGGCGCCGCCACGCGACGTAGTCCTCGACCGTCGCGAAGACCGGGTGATCTCGACCGCCGAGCACCTCTTCCCACCGTGCGGAGCCGGCTTCGGGCGCCGGCTGGACGTCATTCGCGAGGGCGCAGGGAACACGATTGGTCCGGCGGGCGGCGAGGCCGATCGCGTTGTGGCCACCCATCCCGTGTCCCAGGACGCCGAAGCGCGCGATCCCGAGCGCGTCCGTGAGCGCCTCTAGGTCGCCGACGTAGTCCCCGGTGGCGTAGCCGCCGGGAGCCGCCGGATGGGTGGAGGCGCCGTGGCCGCGCTGGTCAGGGGCCAGCACGCGGTACTCGCCTGCGAAGGCCGGTGCCACACGGCTCCAGTCCGCCGCGCAGCCCATCACGCCGTGCAGGAGCAGGAGGACGGGCGAGCCGGGCGATGGCCCATCCCAGTCCAGGTAGGAGATCTCGACGTCCCGTAGCGTGGCGGTGCGCCGGACGGGCTCGTGCCGTCGCTCACCCACCGGTACCTCCTCGCCGCCGCGCCGCGGCCCGCGGCGCCGCCACGATATCGGAGGCGCGTCGCGGCCGGAAGCCTCCGACCGGCGGGCCTGCGCCAGAGCACGAGATCGGGCAGACTCGCCCGGGGCCCAACGGGCGCCGCGCTCTCGCCCGGCGCGTCGGTGCCGGCGCGGGCCCTGGACGGAGAAGCCCGCCGCGCGCGGGCGGGGAGGCACCGTGAGCACGCTGGCCGACTTCGAGAACAGACCCCAGCTGGCCCGCATCACCTGCGGGTGGAAGAAGGCGGAGCTGCCGCTCGACTGGGTGCGTCGCTACTGGCGCGACGTCCACAGCCCCGTCATCGCCCGTCGCCCGGGCATCTGGGACTACCGCCACAGCCAGTTCGACCCGGTGCGCGACGACCTGCTGCAGCCGATCGAGGGGATCGAGTTCTCCTGCCCGGCGCACCAGCAGCTGATGTGGCTCTCGGACGTCCGCTACCTCGACGACGACGCCCTGGCGGCGTGGGATGCCGCGCCGAGTCCCGAGGTGAAGGGCCATCTCTTCGGGGACATCGAGCTGATCGTCGATGAGAGCACGACCTACCGAACGCTCGGCGACAACGCCCACACGTACGTCGACGAGACCGGGATCGCAACACCGCAGGGTCCCGTGCCGTCGCCGAGCTACGGCATCTTCCTGCGCTCCCGCGCCGACGAGGCCTCCTTCCGTGCGTGCCTGCGCGAGCTCGCCGCCCGGTGGGCCGCCGTGTCCGGCGTGCTCCGGCTGCGCCTCAACCTCTTCGAGGCGCCGGACATGGAGGCCGAGCGGCGCGCCGGCTACCCGATCAAGACGCACCCGCCGGAGCGCCAGTACCAGGCGTGGGTGGACATCGTCCTCGCCTCCGAGAGCGTCGCGGCCGACCTGTCGGCCGCCGCCCGGGAATGCGGTCTCGGGACGCACGTGCACACGCTGCACAGCTACCCGGTCCGGGTCGTCTACACGAGCAACTACGGGGGCCGTCCCACGCTCGTCGGGCTGCGCGGCTACGCCGCCTACGAGGCGATCACGGCGCTCGGTGCCGACAACCAGCGGCAGCCGTCGCTCCTTGAGTGGATGAACGGGCCCGTCGCCGCCGGCGGGCCGGTGGAGGATCCGGCCGAATGAGCACCAACGTCTCCGAGCGCCTCGTCAGCTTCGCCCGCGAGTGGTCGGCGCGGGGCGCGCCCGCAGAGGCGACGCACGAGGCGAAGCGCCTCCTGCTGAACCAGCTCAAGGCCTCGGTCGCCGCCACAGATCGCGACGCCGTCCGGCTGCTCCACGACTGGGCACGCCCGCCGGGACCGGTCGACGCCGGGGCGCACGTGCTCTGGTACGGCACGCGGACGGACCCGGAGCGCGCCGCGGTCGTCAACGGAGCCCTCTTCGAGGTGCTCGACTTCCACGACACCTACATTCCGTGCTTCATGCATGCGACCTCCGCCGTGCTCCCGGCGCTCCTCGCGCAGGCGGAGGTGGGCGGGCAGAGCGGGGCGGAGGCGGTCACGGCACTCACCCTCGGCATGGAGGTGGAACTCGCCGTGGCGACGATGCTGATGCCGACGGGCTACTACCGCGGCTACGTGCCGGCGGGGCTGACGGGGGGAGTCGGAGCGGCCGCCGCCTGCTCGATCCTCGCCGGCCTCGACGAGGAGCGGATGCGGAACGCGCTCGGGATCGCGATGTGCACGGCCTTTGGTCTCTACGTCTCCGTCGGGAGCATGACGCTCTCCTACATCACCGGGGCGACGGCCCGCTCCGGGCTCACCGCCTTCCAGCTCGCCGCACGCGGCTTCGACGCGCCGCCGACCGCCTTCGAGGGCGACAAGGGGATGTTCGTCACGCACACCGACGAGGACGCCGCCAAGATCGAGGGCGTGCTGGACTCGCTCG
>VYDC01000248.1:21586-28722 GCA_009843585.1 Chloroflexota bacterium
CCGTGGCCGCGCGAACGGCCGCGAGGTGGCGCGCATGCGCTTCGCCGTCCAGCCAATCGTCAAGGAGATCGTCGATGAGCGCTGGGAGCGCTTCGGTGTGCCGTCGACGGAGCTCACCGCCCGCTTCGACCTCCTCTTCTGCGCCGCCGCCGCGTGGGTGCGCGGTCGCTTCACGCTGGCGGAGATGCAGGAGCCGGCCTACACCGACCCGGCGATTCTGGCGCTCCGTGAGCGGTCGGAGCTCGTCCCCGATCCGGCGCGCGAGAGCTTCGACGGCTGCTCGCTCACGGTCGAGTTCACGGACGGCTCCACGGAGTCGACGTCGGTCGACGCCTTCCTGGGGAGCCCGGGCCGCCGGATGACGGACGCTCAGCTCTCCGAGCTCTTCCGCACGTCCGCGGGCGACCTCCTCGCGCCGGGGCGCGCCGACGAGATTCTCGACGCGACCTGGGGGCTCGACGAGGCCGAGAGCATCCACACCCTGATGTCGCTCGCCACCCTCCCCCGGGTGGATGAAGGAGGCGCCTGATGAGCACCGTGACGCTGCCGGGCGGCGAGACGATCTGGTACAAGACCACCGGCTCCGGCGACCCGCTCGTCCAGATCCACGGCTCCGCCTTCGGTCACCGCAACTTCGAGCGGATGACCCCGTTCGCCGCGCGTGACTTCGAGGTCGTCGACTTCGACCTGCCCGGATACGGCGAGAGCCGCGGCGGCCCCCGGCCCGGCGGGATGGAGGGGCTCGCCGATCAGGTCTTCGAGTTCATCCGCGCCGCCGGCTACGAGCGCGTCCACGTCCACGGGACCTCGTTCGGCGCGATGATCGGTCTGACGCTCGCCGCCCGGCACCCGGAGGTCATCGACCGGCTCGTCCTCTCCTGCTTCCTGGCCCGCTACGACCGCGCGGCCCGGATGATGCGCGGGACCTGGAAGCTCGCCGCCCGCGACAGCGGCATGGAGGCGGTCGCGGATCTCACGTCTGTCGCCGGCTTCGCCCGGGGGTTCTACGAACTCGATCGCGCGGAGGCGCAACTCCAGTCAATGCGCGACGCCTTCAGCAAGACGACTCCCGAGGCCTTCATCGCCGGCACGGAGACGATCGAGAGGACCGACCTCAGCCCCCTCGTCGCGCATGTGACCGCCCCGGCTCTGCTGATCGCCGGCGACGAGGACAACATGACGCCGTTCCGGCCGGCGCCGAGCGGTGTGGGGATGGCGCAGGTCGCGGAGCGACTGCCGCAGTGCGAGACTCACGTGCTCGAGAACTGCGGGCACTACCTGGTCATCGAGCAACCGGAGCGGGCGAGCGAGCTGGTCGCTGAGTTCCTCACCCGGGACCGCTAGCGCGAGGGACCCGGCGGCGCCGGGGCGGGGCAGGCGGACGGACCCGCGATGAGCGAGACGCTGAGGCGCTCCTACGCAGACGGCCCCTACGGGCAGGTGCACGTGCTCGCGGGCGGCCCGGAAGACGGCGACTCTCCCCCGCTCTATCTGCTCCACGCGACGGCGTACTCCTCCCAGCCCTTCATCCCCCTGATGGAGCGCCTGGCACGGGCGCGCCGCGTGTTGGCGCCGGACACCCCGGGCTACGGCAGCTCCGACGCGCCGCCGGAGATGCCGCCGTTCGAGCTCTACGCCGACGCCTTCGTCGATCTGGTCGAGCGCACGGCCGGAGCGGGGCGCACGCCGGTCGACGTCCTGGGCTACCACACAGGCGCGCTGATCGCGACGGAGGCGGCGGCGAGGCGGCCCGACCTGATCCGCTCGCTCGTCCTGATCGGCGTCCCGTACTACCTGGGCGAGGAGCGGGAGGAGAGGCGCGCCGTGCTGGCGGCGCGCGCCGACCTGACGCAGGACTTCGAGCAGTTCCGCGAGCGCTGGGACTACTTCATCACCGACCGTACCCCCGGGCTCTCGCTCGAGCGCGCCTACGCCTGCTTCGTGGACGAGCTGCGCGCCTACCCACGGCACTGGTGGGCGCACGAGGCGCTCTTCGACTACGAGCCGCAGGAGAGGCTTCCCCTGGTCCGCTGTCCGGTGCTGGTGCTCAACCCCGACAATGCGCTCGCGCGGCCCTCGCGGGACGCCGCGCGCATCCTGCCGCGGTCGCGGGTCGTCGAGCTCCCGGGGCTCAACAGCGCGATCTTCGATCTCGGCCCGAACATCCTCGCCGGAGAGATCGAGCGGTTCCTGGAGGCCTCGCCCGGCGAGTAGCGGTATGGGAGTGGCCGTCCCGGGGTGTGCGGGGCGGAGCGGTGTCGGGGGATCAAGGATGACGGTCGGCGGAATCGGGGCCGGGGAGACGAGGTGGAGCGCCTGGCGCGAGCAGACGCCGGCGCTTCGCCAGTACGCCTACATGAACTCCGGGTTTTCCGGGCCGTCGCGGCTCGCCGTGCACGAGGCGGTGAGGCGTCGCCTGGACCTGGAGCTTGCCCACGGCGCGACGACGAGGCGCGCGCTCGACGACCGCCAGGAGCTCGTGACCCACTATCGCGACACGATGGGGCGGGTGCTGGGCGGCGCTTCGCCCGGCGAGATCGCCGTCACGGGCAATACGACGGAGGGCATCAACATCGTCGTCAACGGCCTCGGCCTGGGGCCGGGCGACTGCGTCGTCACGACGAGCGTGGAGCACGGGTCCGGCATCGTTCCCGCATACGTCCAGCGCGAACGCCGCGGATGCGAACTCGTGATCGTGCCGCTGGGTGCCCAGGACTCGGCCCGCGAGGTGACGGAGGCGCTCATCGCCGCGCTCGACCGCGCGCGGGGGCGGCTCGCGCTGGTCATCCTCTCCGAGATCGCGTACTCGACCGGGCAGCTGCTCCCGCTCGGCGCGATCGTCGAGGAGACCCACCGGCGCGGGGGGCTCGTCCTCGTCGACGGCGCGCAGACGGCGGGGCACCTTCCCATCGACGTGCGCGCGAGCGAGGTCGATTTCTACGCGATCCCCTCCCACAAGTGGCTCTGCGGGCCGGAGGGGCTGGGGGCTCTCTACGTCCGGGAGGATCTCATCCCGCGGGTCGAACCCGTGAAGGTGGCTGGCCGCGCGGCGGCGTCCTATGACTTCGAGGGTTCCTTCGAGGCCGAGCGCGGTCTCATCACGAAGTACGAGCTGACCACGACGCCCACGGCGCTCATCGCCGGGACGATCGAGGCGGCGCAGTGGTTCCTGGACTCCGGACCGGCCGCGGTCTTCGAGCGAGCCACGTCGCTCAGTCGCTACGCGCAGGATCGCTTCGAGCGGGTGGACGGCGTGCGCGTCCTCAGTCCGCGGGACGACGCGACGCGGAGCGGGCTCTTCTGCTTCACTGTGGACGGCCTGGACGCCGCGCAGGTCAATGCATGGCTCCAGCACGAGTCCCGGGTGGTGTGTCGATCGGTCGAGCAGTTCAACAGCGTGCGGCTCTCCCTGCACGCATTCAACACGCACGCCGACATCGACCGGGCGGCGTCGTCGGTCGAGCGAGCGATCCGCGAGGGGATCCCCGATGACATCGAGCCCGCATACCCGCCACAGCTCGTAGCCGGCGGCGGTCCGTAGCCCCGCGACGGCGCCACACCGGTCCGCGACGCGGTGGACGGGGCGGGAGCGGGCGTAGGGCGGTTGGACCGAGCGCCAGTCGGGAGCCGACATGCAGGCACGGGGCCTCAACGACACCATCCGATACGAGGCGGACGAGCGCTGCTCGCCGGGGATCGCCCTCGCCGTCGGACTCCAGGGTGTCGTGCTCGCGCTGGCGCCTCTGGTCGTGGTCGTGGCGGTTACGGCGAGGGCGGGCGGTCAGGACGAGGAGTACCTCTCGTGGGCGGTGTTCGCCGCGCTGGTGATCGCCGGGACGCTCACGGCGCTGCAGGCGAGTCGCGTCTGGCGGCTGGGGGCGGGGCACATCCAGATCATGGGCGCCACGCCCAACTTCGTCGCGGTTTCCGCGCTCGCGCTCGCGGAGGGCGGGCCGTCGCTGCTCGCGAGCCTCGTCGTCGTCTCCTCGCTCTTCTACTTGGCGCTCGCCATCTGGCTGCCGCTCCTGAGACGGGTCATCACGCCGGTCGTCTCCGGCACGGTGCTGATGCTGCTCGCAGCGACCATTCTGCCGGTGGCGCTCGACCGCGTGCGGGAGGTCCCGGAGGGCACCGCCGACGCGGCGGGGCCGACGGTGGCGCTCGCGACGCTGGCGGCCGCGACGGGGCTGGCCCTGCGCGCGTCGGGCGCGTGGCGGCTCTGGTCGCCGCTCATCGGCATCGCGGTCGGGTGCCTGGTCGCGTCGGTGTTCGGCGCCTTCGACCTGCAGCGCATCGCCGACGCGTCGTGGGCGGGCATCCCCGCCGGGGCCCGCATCCCCGGGTTCGATCTCACTCCGGGGGTGGAGTTCTGGGCTCTGCTGCCGGTCTTCGTCGTGATCACGCTTGTGGGGGGCGTGAAGAACATCGGTGACAGCGTGGCGATACAGGGAGCGTCTCGCCGCCGGCCGCGAGTGACCGACTTCCGTCTGGTGCAGGGGGCCCTCAACACGAACGGCCTCGGCATCCTCCTGTCCGGCATCGCGGGGACGCCCCCGACCACCGTGTACTCCTCCACGAGCGTCTCGCTCGCAAGCCTGACGGGGGTGGCCTCGCGCAACGTCGGATTCGTGATCGGCGCGGGCCTCGTCGGTCTCGCGCTCTTCCCCAAGCTGCCCGCCCTCCTGCTCACGATCCCCAGCCCCGTGATGGGGGCCTACCTGCTGACGGCCATCGGCCTGCTATTCGTGGGGGGCATTGCGACGGTGATCCAGGGCGGGCTCGACGCCCAGAAGGCGCTCGTGGTCGGGATCGCGTTCTCGCTGGGCCTCGGGATCGAGCACCAGACGATCTTCGCGGACGTGGTGGGCGGTACCTGGGGAGCGCTGCTCGACAACGGCATGCTGGTGGGCGCCCTCGCGGCCGTGGCGATGACGGCGTTCCTCGACCTGACCAGTCCGCGCACGGGCGGTCGGCTGCAGTCGCGGCTTCATGCCGCGTCGCTCCCGGAGATCGACGCGTTCGTCCGCGGCATCGCGGGCAGTCTCGGGTGGAACGAGGCGTCGGCAGACCGGCTGAGCGCCGCCGCCGAGGAGACCCTGATGTCCCTCGCGCCCCACGGTGACGGGGCCGCCCGCGAGGACGCTCCGCGCCTGATCGTCGCTGCCCGTCCGGCGGCGGCCGCGGTGGAGATGGAGTTCCTGGCCGTCTTCGACGAGGAGAACATCGAGGACCGGCTGGCGTATCTGGAGGAGGAGTCCGAGGGTCTGGCGGAGGGGGAGGTGTCGCTCCGCCTGCTGCGGCACTATGCCTCGTCGGTTCACCACCAGAAGTACTACGGGCTCGACGTCGTCACCGTGCAGGTGAAGGGCTCGCGGTAGCGAGGGAGCGGTCGGCGCACAGGCTCGGGCCGTCTGGTGCCCGCGGGCTCCGCCCGATCTACGTCGGTGCGGAGTGGCGGCGGAGAGTGGAGGCTCTCGAGAGCGCCTCCGAAGCGAGCCCCCAGGCCGCTCGCCGCGGGGACGCTCGGCGGCGGACGCCGCTGCCTGGTCCAGCCCGAGGCGAGGCGAGGATGGTACGTTGACGGGCGTCAACCGCGTTGGTCTCGGGGCTGTGGACGATGAAGGAAGCGCTGGTGAAGTCAGACGGCACGGGCTTCTTGCTGGACCCGACCGGCTTCGAGATGCCGGCCGCCGTCCGCCGGGGCGCGACCGCTGGCCGGCCGGTGGACGACCTGAGTAACGGGCACTTCGCCGCAGCGCTCGCCCGCGACGTCGAGCCGGCCCCGGCCCGTAGCGGGCAACCGGCGGGGTGAGCGACGCCGTGGCCGACTGGGTGCTCCCGGAGCCACTCTCGACGCTGGACGTTCGCGTCGAAGGCGACACGACGATCACGGTCAGGCGGCACGGTAATCCGGACGGCGTGCGGCTCGTTCTGAGCCACGGCAACGGGCTCTCTATCGACCTCTACTACCCGTTCTGGTCGCTCCTGGAAGAGGAGTTCGACCTCTTCGTCTACGACCTGCGCAACCATGGTCGGAATGCGCTCGGTGCCCTCGAGAACCACAACGTCCCGACGATCGCTCGCGATCAGGACACGCTCCTCGAGGCGATCGACTCTCGGCATGGTGTCAAGCCGACGGTCGGGGTGTTTCACTCCGTTTCGGCGCTGACCACCCTCCTCTCGCCGAGCAACGGCAGCGGCTTCGAGGCGCTCTTCCTCTTCGATCCGCCCTTGCGCAAGCCCGGCGTGAGCCATGAGGAGTTCGACGAGGCGTCGATCCGGGCCGCTTCTCGCGCCAGGCGGCGCAGCCACCGGTTCCCGACCAAGGAGGCGTACCTGGAACTGCTCGAGTTCTCCCCGAACTTCCGACGTGTGGTTCCGGGAGTGCTTCCGCTGCTGGCGGAGACGACGCTGCGGGAATCCGCTCCCGATGGGGGCTACGAACTCATCTGCCCCCCTGAATTCGAGGCGGTGATCGTCGAGTACGGCCGCATCTTCTCGGCGTTCGTCGACGTGTCCGCGGTCTCGTGCCCGACCAAGGTCTACGGGGCCGATCCCACGCTGCCGTATGCCTACCTCCCGACGCTCGACCTCGGTGATATCGAGGAGGTTGACTACGATTTCCTTCCCGACGCCACGCATTTCCTACAGCTCGAGCAGCCGGAGACATGCGTCGCGACGCTGCGCGAGTTCCTGCAGCAGCAGGGTCGTCTCTAGGGAGGGGGCCGCGGCGTCCCGCTGATGCGTCCGTGCGTCGCGGGTCCCGCACCGGCCGTTCACGCGACGCGTCGCCTCGAGCCGGTGGTAGGCCCGGGAGGATTCGAACCTCCGGCCGATGGATTAAAAGTCCACTGCTCTGCCGCTGAGCTACGGGCCCGTCCCAGCGTACCGACATGGAGTGACGGGTCGTCAACCTCAACTGCCGCCCGCACGGGCGTGCGCCCGCGCCCGCACGGGCGTCCGGCCGCGGCCCGCCCCGCGCGCGGCCTGAGTCGTCGAGCGCCCCCGCCCGCCGACGGCCTGCGTGCTAGATCCAGTGCCGCCTGCGCTGGAAGGGGTACGTCGGCACCGAGCTGCGGCGCCGGGACTCGCCCGCGAACAACCCGGTGAAGGCGATGTCGAGCCCCGCCTCGTAG
>VYDC01000144.1 GCA_009843585.1 Chloroflexota bacterium
GTGCCGGGGAGCCGTCGACCATGCCCGGCCGGGTCGGGCCGGTCGAGGTCGTGGCGCCGGCTAGCGGGTCGGGACCACCTCCCGGGCCGGCACCCGGAAGACGCTCACCTCGCCGGCGCTGAAGACCGCATCGAGGAACGTCTCGAAGCGGGGGATGATGCCGTCGCGATAGGCGTCGCGTTCCTCGACGCCGACGACGACGTAGGAGGCGCCCAGCTCGCGGAGCGCCGCGAGCGCCTCCGCCTCGCCCGCCGCCGTGTAGACGCGGTCGACGAGGTCGCGACGACGCTCGATCTCCGGACGGATCCGCTCCCCCCGCCACTGCCGCTCGTGTCCCGGCCAGCCGATCGGCACCTGCAGCCCGGTCCGGGATGCGACGCGACCGAGGGACGGTGTCCCCGGACCGCCGTCGCGCAGCACGGGCTCGCCCTCGTGATCCCGTCCCCAGATGCGCCCCGACGCCTCGACGACGACCGCGTCGTGCTCGATGTTCGCCGGCAGCCAGCTGACCAGTGCGTACTCCCCGGGATGGCGGGCCTCCAGCCAGGCCAGGCCATCGAGATGCGGCGGGCCGTGGAGGGCGTGGAGGCGATTGGGGACGCCCGTGACGACGAAGACCAGCGATATCGCGATCAGGAGGGCGGCGGGGGAGACGAGCACCGCGCGCAGGCGAGTGGGCGTCGACCGGATCGCAGCCACCAGGGCCACGGGCGAGGCGACGGCGAGCACGATCCACGCCTCGTACGAGAGCTTGAAGACGGTGTTGGTCCGGGGAGCGTGGACGAGCTGGTCGCGAAGGAGCAGCAGCTCCGTGCCGAACAGGAGGAGGATGCCAAGCGTCGCCAGCGCGGCGACGGGAGCTCCCCCGTGGCGACGGCTCGCGAGCGCGAGGGCGACGCCGCCGAGCAGCCAGAGCGCGACTGCGTAGAAGGCGAGGGCGGCCCAGCCGCCCGCGCCGCGACTCGCGGCCGCCGCCGCGAGGCCGGTGCCCTCGGCGGAGACGACGGCGGTTCTGCCCGCCAGGACGAGTGCGACCCAGACCAGCGCCGGCGCCGCCGGGAGGACTGAGGCGGCCGCGAGGGATCGCGCGAGGTGGGATGCTCCCGGACGACGCAGGGCCCAGCCGAGTGCGGTCAGCGCGAGGGCGATGAGGACGCCCCAGTAGAGGAACGCGTGCTCGATGCGCGTGCCGCTGTCCGCGTAGGCATCGACGCCTCCCACGGGACTGCTCACGCTGACAAGCCACGGCGCGAAGATGGCGACGGCGAGCAGGGCGGGCGGCGCGAGCCATCCCGCGGATGCTGACGCAGCCCTCGCGGCGGAACCGGCGTCGCGCGCGTTTCTTCCGAACACGGCGGCGGCGAGGATCGCCGGCGGCCCCAGCGCGTCCCATGCGTTGACGAACGGCAGGCTGCCGAAGGTCACGGCCACCACCACGAGGACGCCGGGGCGCCGCACGTGGCTCCGCCAGGAGAGCAAGCCGCGGCCGCGCCACAGCACGGCGCTCAGGGCGAGTGCGAGGACGACGCCGGGAATGGACATCACGTGCGGGTGCAGGTCCCCGAGAAGGAAGCTCAGGGCGGGTGACTCGAGATAGGTATCCGGGTAGGCCGGCTGGCGCTCCCATGCAGCCATCCGCGACATGCGCCAGAAGCCCCACCAGTCATCGGGGTACCACTCCTGCGACGTGTCGAGCCGCAGCCCCGTGCACGAGTCGCCCGCCGCCGCCCCGCAGCGCGTGAGGCCCTCGACACCGAATGCGGCCAGCGCGCGCTCGGAGGCCCCGTGCGCCGCGGCGACGTCGAGGGCGCCGGCCGGCGGTCCCCCCAGCAGCAGCAGCAAAACGCCTCCCGCGGAAGCGGCGACGACCCAGCGGCCCGGCCGCGCGCCGAGCGCCCATCGGGCGAGCGCGGCGCAGAGCGAGGAGGCCGCGACGCCGGCGGCGGCGAAGACGGCGGCGAGTGAGAGGTTGTAGCCGGTCGCGGGCCACACCTGGGAGGCGCCCGTGAGGATGGCCGCCCGCAGATAGCCGCCGTAGTAGTAGTTCGCGTCCTCGCCCGCGAACCAGGCGTCGTGCGGCGGGTACTCCGGGGAGACGAGCATCGCGTTCAGGTGCAGGAAGTCCATCGGCTGCTCGGTGTGCGCGATGTCGGGAATGTGTGCGCGAAAGAGGGCGTACCCGAAGAAGAGCGCCGAGAACAGGGCCGCGGCGACGGCGATGCCGGGTAGCGCGCGGCGCGCAGTCGATGCAAAGCGTGCGGTGCGGAGAGCCAGCACGACCATCGCGAGGGCGAAGAGGGCGATGGTGAGCACGATGCCGCCACGCCCCGCGGGCAGCGTTCCCGCCGCCCGCAGAACGAAGTAGCCGGTGCTGACGAAGACGAGGCCGATGCTGAAGGCGAGGCCCGCTCCGGCATCGGGGAGGCGCGCAAAGTGGCGGAAGCAGAGCGGCAGCGCGAGCGCCGCGATCACCATGGCGGCTCCCCAGTAGGGGAGCGCATCAGCCACGACTGAACCTCACGCCTGGACGCCATGAACCGGGCCGCGCGACCGCGCCGGGTGGACTCGTCGACGAGACACGCGGACGCCGCTCCTTCGCTGGGCCGGATCGCGAGCTCGGGGTCCCCGGTCGTCGCGGCCTCCCGTGGTGCCGTCCGCGCGGCGTCGACCGCGCTCCCCGCTCGAGGACGCGAGCACCACCTGATCCCGTCGGCACGCAGGACGACGTCGTCTCGCTGCGGGAAGTAGCGCGCGCCGGCGGACCCCGCCGGGTGGCGCCGGTGTCTCCCGCCGCTCGCGCGTCCCACGCTAGCAACCGCGACGTGAGCGACGAGTGAGGACGCGGACGGGCGAGGCGTGAGTTGCGACGAGCGTCCCGGATGGCGGCCCCGAGCTCGGGCCTCGGAGGCGGGGCGGAGGGGCAGGCCCGTCGTGTGCCGCTCACACCACGACCCCGACGACGCGGAAGAAGAACGCGGCGTGTACCGGGGAGGTCGCCCGGACTGGACTCGGCGAGACGACGGGAGCCGCGGCGGCGGCTACGCCGGGTGGCCCTCCCGCGCGCTCGAGTGGAAGGGGTGGCGCGAGGCTGGAGGCTCGTCGGACTCAGGCCGTCTCGTTGCGACTCACGTGCGCCTCCTCCTGCGGGCCCGGCCAGCGGAGTGTCCTGGGGCCCGATGCCGTGACGGGCGGCTTGATCACTAGCGCCGGTACGAACACCGCCCGGCCCGGCAGCGACAGGTAGATGGCGGCATCCGGGTGCTCCTCGAGGAGCGCGAACAGCTTCGGCTCACGTGCCTCGAGTTGCGGGCTTGATCTCAGTTCCGTCGCTGCCCCGTTCTGCTGGATGCCGAGGTCCATGGATCCTGGCGGCTGATGGCCGCTCGGTGACGTGCGGATCCGTGCGGACGCCCGTACAGTAGGGGGCGGCTCTGCGGGGTTGCGCGGCGCGAGGGCATCCGCAGTTGCCCCGGACGCGCGGGGATAGACCGAAGTCGCCGTCTACTCGCAGTTGCTGGTCCGGCATCCCCCGCACGCGCGGGGATAGACCGTTCAGGTTCGATGTGCGCACAGTTCCCCGCACGCGCGGGGTGGACTCGCTCTCCCGGTGCCGCGTGTCGGTGGCATCGCGCGGTTCCCCGCAGGCGCGGGGTGAACCCACGCGCCCGCAGCCTTCTCGTCGGTGCGACGCCTCAGGGCGGAGGCGCCACCGTCCGGCCCACATCCCCGCCCGGCCGGTGCGGGCACTGCCGCGTTTCCGACCCTCGTCCTCACTATCGATGACGCGCGCCGCGGAGAGTGCGTGGCCGCCGACCCGGGCCCCCGCGATGTGACCGCCCGGCGCACGCGTCTCCGCCGCCCGTCCGGGCCGCGCACTCGAAGACCACGCGAGCGGAGGCGACATCTCGGCGGACGCGGGCGAGTCTGTCCTATCACGGGGATCTGGCGACAGATCCGACGGTAGATCCTGCTGTTCCTCACGACCATATCTTGGTCTTCCCGAGGACGCTCTCGGGCGTGCGCC
>VYDC01000245.1 GCA_009843585.1 Chloroflexota bacterium
CCCCCGGGCCGACCGCGCCCGGGCGTCCGGGCGCCGCGGCGTTGCGCGTTCGGGCCGACCGGCCGACTGTAGGTGCGCCCGGGCGGGGCGGCGGCGGAGAGGCGGCGAGGCGTGGCGAGCCCAGACGAGAGCCCGGAGCGGCCGCGCGCGGGAACCGGCCCAGGCCGTCGCCTGGTGATCGTGGAGTCGCCCACCAAGGCGCGCACGGTCGGGGGCTTCCTGGGTGCCGGCTACGTCGTGGAGTCCTCCGTCGGGCACATCCGCGACCTCCCCTCGGAGGCGGCCGAGGTGCCCAAGGAGATCACCGGCGAGGCGCGCCGGCTCGGCGTCGACGTCGAGAACGAGTTCGAGCCGGTCTACGTCATCCCCGCCGGGAAGAGACAGCAGGTCCAGAAGCTGCGCCGCCTCCTGCGCGAGGCGGACGAGCTCTACCTCGCCACCGACGAGGACCGCGAGGGCGAGTCCATCGCCTGGCACCTGCGCGAGGTGCTCAGGCCGCGCGTGCCGGTGAGGCGCATGGTCTTCCACGAGATCACGCGCCCGGCCATAGAGGAGGCGCTGCGCTCGCCGCGCGAGCTCGATGAGGAGCTCGTCGAGGCGCAGGAGGCGCGGCGCATCCTGGACCGCCTGGTCGGCTGGGAGGTCTCGCCGCTGCTCTGGAGGAAGGTCCGCCGGGGCCTCTCCGCCGGGCGCGTCCAGTCCGTCGCGACCCGGATCGTCGTCGACCGCGAGCGGGAGCGCATGCGCTTCGTCGCGGGCGGCTACTGGAGCGTCCAGGCGGCGCTCGCGCCCCGGGAGGAGCCGGAGCCGGGGCGGCCGCGCACCGTGGCGGCGCGGCTGGCGGAGGTCGACGGGCGCCGCGTGGCGGCCGGCCGCGACTTCGATCAGGCGACGGGGCGGCTCCGGGACGAGGCGCGGGCGACGCTCCTGGACGAGCGGCGCGCCACCGGACTGGCGGCCTGGCTCGGGGAGGGCCCGGGCCCTGAGGGCGCCCCGGAGCCCCGCCTGCGCCTCGTCGACCCTCCCGCGCTCCGCCGCGGCGCCGCGCTCCGGGTCGCCTCGGTGGCGGAGCGTCCCTACACGCAGCGCCCGCCCGCGCCCTTCGTCACCGCGACGCTGCAGCAGGAGGCCTCGCGCAAGCTCCGCTTCACCGCCCAGCGCACGATGCAGGCGGCGCAGCAGCTCTACGAGAGCGGGTACATCACCTACATGCGCACCGACTCGGCGCAGCTCTCGGAGGAGGCGACGCAGGCGCTCAGGCGCCAGATCGGCGAGCTCTACGGCCAGGAGTACCTGCCCGACCGCCCCCGGCGCTACCGCGCCGGCGGCCGCCGCCAGCAGGAGGCGCACGAGGCGATCCGCCCCGCCGGGGAGATCCTGCGCACGCCGGAGAGCCTGGCCCGGGAGCTCGACCGGCTCGGGCGCGACGCCCGCGCGCTCTACGAGCTGGTCTGGACGCGCGCCGTCGCCTCGCAGATGCGCGACGCCAGCGGCGTGAGGACGCAGGTGCGCCTGGAGGGGGAGAGGCCGGCCGAGGCGGGCGGGAGCGAGGCCCTGGCCTTCGCCGCCGCGGGGAGGGTGATCCGCTTCCCCGGCTTCCTGCGCGCCTACGTGGAGGGCTCGGACGACCCGGACGCCGATCTCGGCGACCGGGAGCGGCTGCTCCCGCCGCTCGCGGAGGGGCAGCTGCTCGACGTGGTCGAGGCCGAGGCCCAGGAGCACGAGACCCAGCCGCCCGCCCGCTACACCGAGGCGAGCCTGGTTCGCGAGCTCGAGGAGCGCGGCATCGGCCGACCCTCCACCTACGCCTCGATCCTGCAGACGATCGGGGAGCGGGGCTACGTCCGGCGGCGGGGCACGCAGCTCGTCCCGACCTTCACGGCCTTCGCGGTCGTGCAGTTGCTCGAGCGCCACTTCTCGGAGCTCGTCGACCTCGAGTTCACCGCGCGCATGGAGGACGAGCTCGACGCCGTCGCCGACGGCCGCCTCGACAGCGCCCCCTGGCTCCGCGACCTCTACTTCGGCCGGCCCTCGCCCGCCGGGGCGGAGGCGGAGGCGGGGGAGGGCGCCAGGGAGGCCTCGTTCCGCGAGATCGGCCTCAAGGAGGCGATCGAGCGCGGGCTCGAGGCCATCGACGCGCGCGCCGTGTCGACGATCCCGCTCGGCGAGGACGCAGCGGGCCGGCCGCTCGCCGTCCGCGTCGGCCGCTACGGGCCCTTCGTGGAGGCGGCCGGCGAGGACGTCCGCGCCGACGTCCCGGAGGAGCTGGCGCCGGACGAGCTCACGGTCGAGAGGGCCAGCGAGCTGCTCGCCGCCCGTCCCGCCGCCGATGCGGCCCTCGGCGTCGACCCGGAGAGCGGCGAGCCCGTCTACGTGCGGAGCGGCCGCTACGGGCCGTACGTCCAGCTCGGCGAGGATCCCGAGCGCGACGAGAAGGGGAAGATCCGGCGCAACGCCCCGCGGCCGCGGCGGGCGAGCCTCTGGGCGGGGATGAGCCCGGAGACGCTGACGCTCGCGGAGGCGAGGGAGATCCTCTCCTTCCCGAGGACGCTCGGCCACCACCCGGAGAGCGGCGAGCCGGTGGTGGCGCAGGACGGGCCGCGCGGCCCCTACCTCCGCTCGGGCGGGGAGAGCCGCAGCCTCAGGGATCACGATCACCTCCGCGAGGTCACGCTCGAGGAGGCCCTCGCCATCCTCGGCCAGCCGCGCAGCGGGGGCCGGCGCGGGAGCGCCCGGCCGCTCGCCGAGCTCGGCCCCCACCCCGAGAGCGGCGCTGAGGTCGTCGTGCGCGACGGCCGCTTCGGGCCCTACGTCACCGACGGCGCCGTGAACGCCTCGCTGCCGCGCGGCACCGATCCCGCCTCGGTCGATCTCGAGACGGCCGTGGCGCTGCTCGCCGCGCGCGCGGTGCGGATCCGCTCCGGGGGCGGGGAGCAGGGGCGCGGCCGGCGCGGCCCGGGCGGCCGCCGCCGCGCGGGCCGGAGGCGGAGCGGGTAGCGGCCGGCGGCGCCCTCCCGGCGGGGCGCGGCGGCGCGGCGACGGTGGTAGGCTGGGTGCGGCGGGGTGGTGGCGCCGGGGTTCTCTCGTCCATGCCGTCCGCAGCGCGATCCGATCTCCGCGACCCCCAGCAGGCCCTCTGCCGCTACCTGGACGATCTGCGGCGCGTGCGCCGGCGCTCCGAGCACACGCTGCGCAACTACCGCTCCGACCTCCGCGGCTTCCTCGGCTACCTGGAGGGCGAGGGCGTCTTCTTCCTCGACGCCGGTCGCAGCCACGGGCGCGGCTACCTGGCGCTGCTCCGCGAGCGCGACATCGCTCCCGCCTCCGTCAAGCGCTGCGCCTCGACGATCCGCGGCTTCTACGGATGGCTCGACACGCACGGGATCCCGCTCGGCGCCCGCCGCGGGGACTCGATCCTGCGGCTGCGCCACCCGAAGGCGCCGGCCCGCCTCCCCCGCTTCCTCACCGAGGAGGAGGCGGCCGCCCTGCTCGCCGCCCGGCCCTCGCGCCGGCCCCGCGGCTCCGGGCGTGCCTCCGGGGCCGAGGGAGCCGCGCGCGACCCGGAGGCCCTGCGCGACCGCGCCCTCATGGAGCTCCTCTACGCAGCCGGGCTCCGGGTGGCCGAGGTGGTGGGGTGCGACGTCTCCGACCTCGACCTGGAGCAGCAGCAGGTGCGGGTGACCGGCAAGGGGGAGCGCTCGCGCATCGCGCTCTACGGCGCCCCCGCCTCGGCCGCGCTCGCCGAGTACCTGGAGAGCGGGCGGCCGGAGCTCGCCTCGGGCGCCGAGCCGGCGCTCTTCCTCTCGCGCTCCGGCCGGCGGCTCTCCGTCCGCTCGGTGCAGCGCATCGTGCGACGCGCCGGGCTCGAGGCCGGGCTCGCGGCGAGCGTGCACCCGCACCTCCTGCGCCACACCTTCGCCACGCACATGCTCGACAACGCGGCGGACCTGCGCGTCGTGCAGCACCTGCTGGGACACTCCTCGCCCGACACCACGCAGGTCTACACGG
>VYDC01000006.1 GCA_009843585.1 Chloroflexota bacterium
TCCCAGATGGCGACGCTGCGCGACCGCGAGGCTCAGCTCTACATGCAGGCGAGCCGGCGTATGCCGGTGACCGTCGTCCGGGGCGCCGGCACCAGGGTCTGGGACGACGAGGGCCGCGAGTACCTCGACTTCGTCGCCGGCATCGCCACGAACACGCTCGGCCACGCCGACCCCGACCTCGCGGAGGTGATCGCCCGGCAGGCGAAGACCCTGGTGCACGCCTCGAACCTGGTCTACACCCTCCCGCAGATCGAGCTCGCCGAGCTCCTCGTCGCCCACTCCTGCGCCGACCGGGTCTACTTCGTGAACTCCGGCGCCGAGGCGAACGAGACCGCGGTGAAGCTCGCCCGCAAGTGGGGGAAGATCCACCGCGGGGGGGCGCACGCGATCATCTGCGCCGAGAACGCCTTCCACGGCCGCACGCTCGCCACCATCGCCGCGACGGGGAATCCCCGCTACAGCGATCCCTTCACGCCCCTCCCGGAGGGCTTCCTGCACGTGCCCTACGACGACCTCGATGCCCTCAGGGCCGCGACGGGGGACGAGACGGTGGCGGTGATGCTGGAGCCGCTGCAGGGCGAGGGGGGGATCAACGTCCCCTCCCCCGGATACCTGCGGGGGGTGCGCGAGTGGTGCGACGAGCAGGGGCTGCTGCTCATCTTCGACGAGGTGCAGTCCGGGATGGGCCGCACCGGCACCCTCTGGGCCTACGAGCAGGAGGGGGCCGAGCCCGACATCTTCACCTCCGCGAAGGCGCTGGGGGGAGGCGTGCCCGTGGGGGCGGCGCTCGCCAGGGAGCACGCCGCCGTCTTCGAGCCCGGCGATCACGGCAATACCTTCGGCGGCTCGGTGCTGGCGACGGCGGCGGCCGCGCACGTGGTGAGGCGCCTCGTCGAGGGCGGGGTGCTGGCGGAGAGCCGGGCGCGCGGCGAGCAGCTCGGCCGCGCGCTCGAGGGCCTCGCCGACCGCGCGCCCGGCGTCTCGGGCGTGCGCGGGCGAGGCCTGCTGCGCGGTCTCGTGCTCGAGCGCGACGCGGCTCCCGATGCGGTGGCGGCCGCGCTGGGGGCCGGTCTCATCCTCAACGCCGTGCGGCCGAACGTCCTTCGCTTCATGCCGCCCCTCACCGTGACCGAGGAGGAGATCGCGCACGCCGTCTCGCTCACCGAGAGCGCGCTCGCGACCGTTCTCTAGCGGCGACGCGCGGGCGCGGGCGGTCCCGGTTGCGTGGCCCCCGGGCCGGTGCGAGAGTGGATGCCCGCAGATCACCGCACGCTCAGGACCGGCGGCTCGCGAGCGCGCGCCGCCGGTCGGGCGTCCGCGGTGGAGCGCGATGCCGTGAGCGAAGGGCGATGGGCGCCACCATGGGAGAGACGATCGTGCTCGCCTACTCGGGCGGGCTCGACACCTCGGTCGCGACGAAGTGGCTCCAGGAGGAGCGCGGCTACGAGGTCGTCTGCCTGCTCGCCGACCTGGGCAACCAGCCCGACGTCGAGTCGGCCCGCGAGCGCGGGCTGCGCGCCGGCGCGCTCTCCGTCGACGTCGTCGACGCCCGGGAGGACTTCCTCCGCTACTTCGCCTTCCCGGCGCTGGCGGCGAACGCGCTGTACCAGGGAGGCTACCCGCTCGCGACCGCGCTCGGCCGGCCGCTCATCGCGAAGCTGCTCGTCGACCGGGCGCGCGAGGTCGGCGCGAGCGCCGTGGCGCACGGCTGCACCGGCAAGGGCAACGACCAGGTCCGCTTCGATCTCGCCATCCGCGCGCTCGGACCCGACCTCGCGATCGTCGGCACGGCGCGCGAGAACCTGATGACCCGCGATCAGGCCATCGCGTACGCCGAGCGCTTCCAGATCCCGATCGAGACGACCGTGGAGTCGCCCTACTCGACCGACGAGAACCTCTGGGGCCGCTCCATCGAGTGCGGCGTGCTGGAGGATCCGTGGGTCGAGCCGCCGGAGGAGATCTACGCCTGGACGCGCCAGCTCGAGGAGACGCCCCCGGAGCCCTGCTACGTGACGGTCGGCTTCGAACGCGGCGCGCCCGTCTCCCTGGACGGCGAGCGGCTCTCGCCCGTGCCGCTGGTCGAGCGGCTGAACGACCTCGCCGGCCGGCACGGGGTCGGGCGGGTGGACATGGTCGAGGACAGGCTCGTCGGGATTAAGTCGCGCGAGATCTACGAGGCGCCGGCGGCGGTCGCCCTGATGGAGGCGCACCGGGCGCTCGAGGCGCTCACGCTCTCGCGCCGGCAGCGCGCCTTCAAGGAGCGCGTCGCCCAGGAGTACGCCGAGCTCATCTACGAGGGGCTCTGGTTCACGGCGCAGCACCAGGATCTCGCGGCCTACGTCCAGTCCACGCAGCGGCACGTGAGCGGCGAGGTGCGGCTGCGGCTCGCGCGCGCGAGCGCCGTCGCCGTCGGCCGCCAGGCGCCCCGGAGCCTCTACAGCCACGAGCTGGCGACCTACGGCGAGGGCGACCGCTACGACCAGACGGCCGCGCAGGGCTTCATCGCGATCTGGGGGCTGCCGGTGCAGCTCCAGGCGGAGCAGCAGCTGCTCCGGCAGCCCGGCGACCCGAAGACGCTCGCGGCGCCCTCCCCGCCGGCCGACGTCGACGGCGCCGACGGGTAGCACCGGGGGCGCGGCGTGGTCGACGAGCACCAGGGTAGCGTTCCGGCGGGAGGCGACTCGCCTCAGACCGGGCCGGCGTCGAAGCCGTGGGGCGGTCGCTTCGAGGGCGCGACGGAGGAGCTCGTCGAGGCCTACACGGAGTCGATCTCCGTCGACCGGCGGCTCTACCGCGAGGACATCGCCGGCTCCATCGCGCACGCGCGGATGCTGGCTCAGCGGGGGATCATCGACGACTCCGACGCGCGCGCCATCGTCGCCGGCCTCGAGGCGATCCGCGAGGAGATCGCGGCCGGCACGTTCTCGTTCCGCGCCGACCGCGAGGACATCCACCTCAACATCGAGGGGGCGCTCGCCGAGCGCATCGGCGAGGCGGCCGGATGGCTCCACACCGCGCGCTCGCGGAACGATCAGGTCGCGACCGACCTGAGGCTCTTCGCGCGCGGCGCGCTCGACGAGACCCAGGCGGCGCTGCGGGATCTCCGGCGCGCGCTGCTCGGGCTCGCCGAGCGCGAGCGGGAGACGATCATCCCCGGCTACACGCACCTGCAGCGCGCGCAGCCGGTCCTGCTCGCCCACCACCTTCTCGCGTACGAGGCGATGTTCGCCCGCGACTCCGAGCGCGTGGCGCAGATCCGCCGCCGGGCCAACGTCTCGCCGCTCGGCTCGGGCGCCCTCGCCGGCGTGACCTACCCCGTCGACCGCGAGGGGGTGGCGCGCGAGCTCGGCTTCGAGGGGATCTCCTCGAACTCGATGGACGCGGTCGCCGACCGCGACTTCGTCGTGGAGATGCACGCCGCGGCGGCGCTCGCGATGGTGCACCTCTCGCGGCTCGCCGAGGATCTCGTGCTCTGGGCCTCGGCGGAGTTCGCGCTGCTCAGGCTCCCGGACGGCTTCTCCACCGGCTCGAGCATCATGCCGCAGAAGCGCAATCCCGACGTCGCCGAGCTGGCGCGCGGCAAGAGCGCGCGGGTGATCGGCAACCTGGTGCAGTCGCTGACGCTGCTCAAGGGCCTGCCGCTCGCCTACAACCGCGACCTGCAGGAGGACAAGGAGCCGCTCTTCGACACGGTCGGGACGCTCCTCGCCTCGCTGCGGGCGACGGCCGCGATGCTCCCGGAGCTCTCAGTCGACGCCGAGAGGGGGCGCGCCGCCGCGGTCTCGGGCCACGCGCTCGCCACCGACCTCGCCGATCACCTGGCGAAGCGGGGCGTCCCCTTCCGCGAGGCGCATCGGGTCGTCGGACGGCTCGTCGCCATGCTCGATCGCGAGGGGAGGGAGCTCTCCTCCCTCACCCCGGACGAGCACCAGGACGCCCACCCCACCTACGGCGGGGAGGCTCCCCGCCTCGCCGAACAGTCCAC
>VYDC01000074.1 GCA_009843585.1 Chloroflexota bacterium
CCGGAGCGCGGCGGGGGCTCGGTCGGGGGCGCGATGGATCTCGCCGTCGGCGCCCGCCGCCTCATCGTGGCGATGGCGCACCGGACGCGCGACGGCGCGCCCCGCATCGTCCGCGAGTGCTCCTACCCGCTCACGGCGCCGGGCTGCGTCGACCTGATCGTGACGGACCTCGCGGTGATCGAGGTGACGCCCCGTGGCCTCCTCCTGCGCGAGGTGGCGCCCGGGGTCAGCGCGGAGGAGGTGCAGCGGGCCACGGAGCCCGGGCTCGCGCTCGCGAGCGACCTCCGGGAGATGGCGCTCTAGCGCCGGGGAGGTCCCGCCATGACCGACGCCACGCAGCGCGCTCTCTCACCCGACGACGTCGTCCTGCTCTCGGGCGTGCGCACCGCGATCGGAACGCTCGGCGGCGCGCTCGCGGAGACCCCGGCCTCCGACCTCGCCGCCGCCGTGATCCGCGAGGCGGTGGCCAGGGCGGGCATCGAGCCGGATCAGGTCGACCAGGTGATCCTCGGCTGCGTGGGGCAGGTCGCCGAGGACGCCTACATCGCGCGCCACGCCTCGGTGAAGGCGGGGATCCCGCTGGGCACCCCGGCCTACGCCGTGAACCGCATCTGCGGCTCGGGCCTCGAGGCGATTCACGAGGCGGCGCGCTGGCTCGCCCTGGGCGACGCCCGCATCGTCGTCGCCGGCGGCGCCGAGAACATGAGCCGGATGCCCTACTACGTGCGCAAGGGTCGCTTCGGCTACCGCTACGGCGACGGGGCGCTCGAGGACGGGACGCTCGACCTGGTGACCGACCCCTTCGATGACGTCCCGATGGGGATCACGGCGGAGAACCTGGCGGAGCGCTACGAGGTCTCGCGGGAGCTGCAGGACGAGTACGCGCTGCGCTCGCAGGAGCGCGCCCGCCGGGCCATCGACGAGGGCCGCTTCCGGGAGCAGATCCTCCCGCTCGAGGTGCGGCGCGGCCGCGAGACGGTGCTCTTCGACACCGACGAGCACCCGCGCCGGACCTCCGCCGAGGCGCTGGGGCGGCTGCGCCCCGCCTTCCGGGACGAGGGCTCGGTCACCGCCGGCAACTCCTCCGGCATCAACGACGGCGCCGCCGCCGTCGTCGCGACGACGGCGCGCACGGCGCAGGAGCTCGGCCTCCGCCCCCGGCTCCGGCTGGTGGCGCGCGCCGAGGCGGGGGTCGAGCCACGCGTGATGGGCTCGGGCCCGATCCCGGCGATACGTCGCCTGCTGGAGCGGTCGGGCCTCTCCCTGGGCGAGATCGACGTCGTGGAGCTGAACGAGGCCTTCGCCGCGGTCGCGGCGGCGTGCTCGGGCGAGCTCGGCCTCCCGGAGGAGCGCACCAACCCCAACGGGGGCGCGATCGCGCTCGGGCACCCGGTCGGCGCGACCGGCGCCATCCTGGTCGTGAAGCTGATGCACGAGCTCGAGCGCACCGGCGGGCGCTACGGCATCGCCTCGCTCTGCATCGGCGGCGGGCAGGGGATCGCCTCGCTCGTCGAGCGGGCGGGCTGACCGGACGCGCTAGGTGACGCCCTCGTCGCGGAGGCGCCCGATCTCCTCCCAGTCGAGGCCGAGCTCCTCCAGGTAGCGCTCGGTGGAGTCGCCGAGCTCGGGGGCCGGCCCCGCGACGCTCGCCGGCCGGCGGCCGAACTGAATCGGCGACCCCGCGACCGTCACCTCGCCCAGCACCGGGTGCGGGAGGGTCTGCAGGTAGCCGTTCGCCCACGCCTGCTCCGAGGCGAGCACCTCGTCGTAGCTCTGCACCGGGGCGAAGATGATGTCCTGATCCTCGAAGCGCTCGAACCAGTGGGCGCGCGTCTCACCCCGGAAGCGGCGCTCGAGCTCGGCGTTGATGACGGGGAGCCCCTCGGCGCGCCGGCGGTCGTCGGGGTAGCGCTCGGACAGCTCGGGCGCGCCGACGAGCGCGGCGAGCCGGCGGAAGCGGTACATGTCGACCGAGCCCAGGACGAACCAGCCGTCCGAGGCCTCGAAGGCGCGCCAGATGCCGCGCCTGCTCGCCTCCGGGTGGCCGAGTCCGCCGCGCCCGGCGTCCCGCCCCATCATCGAGTGCGTGGTGATCTCGAAGCTCTGGAGCGCGATCTGCGATCCGTAGAGCGAGACGTCGACCTGCTCCCCCTCGCCGGTGGCGCGCGCCCGGAGCAGCGCCGCCAGCATCCCGACCGCGAGCAGGATCGCGCCGGTCTGATCCGCGATGGCGGCGCCGGCCGGCGAGGGGGGATCGCCCTCCGAGCCGGTCTTGGTCATGATCCCGCCCATCGCCTGCCCCATGATGTCGACCCCGGGGCGCCCCGCCATCGGCCCGAGCGGCCCGAACCCGGTCGCGCTCCCGTAGACGATGGCCGGGTTCACCCCGCGCAGATCCTCGTAGCCGAGCCCGAGCCGCTCCATCACGCCGGGGCGGAAGTTGTTGACGACCATCTCGACCCGCCCGACGAGGCGCCTGACGATCTCGATCGCCTCGGGGCGCTTCAGGTCGAGCGTGACGCTGTGCTTGCCGCGGTTGTGGGCGACGAAGTAGGGGACCGGGCGCTCGCCGGGGAAGATGTGGCGGCCGCGCTCACCGTCGCGCCCCTCGATCTTGATGATCTCGGCGCCCATGTCGGCCAGGAGCGCCGTCGCGAACGGCCCCTGCTGCGCCCAGGTGAAGTCGAGGACGCGCACGCCCTCCAGAGGCCGTGGCACGCGCGCTCCCTTCCCTCGCCTCAGCCGCTCAGCCGCGCGGGAGGCCGAGCCCGCGGGTCGCGATGACGTTGCGCTGGATCTCGTTGCTGCCGGCGGCGATGGTCGAGGAGATGTGGTCGACGGAGCGGTAGGTGTGCACGCCGCCGAGCGGGGCGCGCGGCGACCCCGGCCAGAGCGTCGCGTAGAGGCCGAAGGCCTTCATGGCGCTCTGCTGCAGCGACTGCGAGAGCTCGGATCCGACGATCTTCGAGATCGAGGCCTCGTAGTTGGGGACGCGGCCGCTCTTCTGGATGGAGATGATGCGGAAGGAGAAGTTCGCGAGGAGCTCGGTCTCCAGGTAGCGGCTCGCCAGCAGCTGGCGGATCGCGTCCAGGCGCCCGAGGCGCGAGCGCTCCCGTCCCTCGCCCGACCGCAGGTACGCCAGGAGCTCCTCGACCTCGCGCCTCTGGGCGACGGCGCCGCCCACGTTGGAGCGCTCGTGGTCGAGCAGAGTCATCGCGACGTACCAGCCGCGGTTCTCCTCGCCGACGCGGTTCGTGACCGGGACCCGGACGCGCTCGTAGAAGGACTCGTTGGTGCGCCGCTCCCAGGCGGCGCTGATGATCGGCCGCACCTCGACGCCGGGGCTGTCGAGCGGCAGCAGCAGGAAGGAGATCCCGCGGTGCTTCGGCGCGTCCGGATCGGTGCGGACGATCATGAAGATCCAGTTGGCGACGTGGCCGAGCGAGGTCCAGATCTTCTGGCCGGTGACGATGTAGTCGTCGCCGTCCCTGACGGCGCGCGTGGTGAGCGAGGCGAGATCGGATCCGGCGCCCGGCTCCGAGTAGCCCTGCGCCCAGACCATCTCGCCGGCGAGCGTCGGCTGAAGGAAGCGCTGCCTCTGCTCCTCGGTCCCGTGGAGCATGATCGTGGGGCCGAGCATCTTGACGCCGGGCCCGCCGACCAGGGGCGCCTCCGCGCGGGCGAACTCCTGGTTGAGGATGAACTGCTCGATGGCGCTCAGGCCGGCGCCGCCGTACTCGGTCGGCCAGTGCGGCGCCCCCCAGCCGCGCTCCGAGAGCGCCTCCGCCCACGCGAGCGCGGAATCCCTCGCCTCCTCGTCCCCGTGCAGCACGTCCCACTGCCACCAGTACTGCGGGCTGACCCCGGCCGGCCCGCTCTCGCGCTCGCGGTAGAAGTCCGGGAGCCGCTCCTCGAGGAGGCGCCGCACCTCGACCCGGAAGGCCCGCTCGTCGGTGCTGTCTGCCCAGTCCATCGGC
>VYDC01000188.1 GCA_009843585.1 Chloroflexota bacterium
CGTGGTGATGGTGCTCTCGCTCGGCGGCATCATCTTCGCGACGGAGTGCACGGCCGGCGCCCCGGGCGTCCCCCCCGACGATCCGGGCGCGGCGGCGACCTCAACGCCGACCCCCGACGCCACGCCCTCGGGCGACTCGCCGGACGGAGCGGACGACGAGACGATCGTGCGCGGCTACGACTCCCCGCCCCCGCTCACGATCGACACCTCCGCCAGCTACGAGGCCGTGATCCGGACCGAGCGCGGCGAGATCCGCGTGGAGCTCTACCCCGCCGAGGCGCCCGGTTACGTCAACAACTTCGTCTTCCTCGCGCGGAACCGCTTCTACGAGGGCCTGACCTTCCACCGCGTCGTGCCCGGCTTCGTCGCGCAGGGCGGCGATCCGACCGGGAGCGGCTTCGGCAACCCGGGGTACGAGCTCGAGGAGGAGCGCAACTCCCTCCCCTTCGAGGCGGGGGTCATCTCGATGGCGAAGGCCGGCCCCGTCGTCAACGGCTCGCAGTTCTTCCTCACGCTCGGCCCAACGCCTCACCTCGCCGACGATTTCACCGTCTTCGGCCGCGTCACGTCGGGGATGGACGTCCTGCAGGCGCTGACTCCGCGCGATCCCTCGACCGCGTCGGGGCCCGGCGAGGTCATCCTCGAGATCGAGATCATCGAGCGCTAGCGGCCCGGACCCCCCGCGGCGCCGGCGACGCACGGCACGGCGACCGGGCCGGCGCGCGACCGCCCCCCTAGGAGTCAGGCGGCGTGGAGCGGTCGGAGCGCCCCTCCGCCAGGCGCTCCACGAACACCATCAGGCCAAAGGCGGGGAAGAACGCCGCGAAGGCGACCACGGAGGGGAGGACCGAGCCGCCGATCAGGAGCAGCAGCCCGATGGCGAGCGCGAAGGACATCCCGAGGATGGAGCCGATCCGCGCGACCAGCACGTAGGGAGGGAGCTCGTTGAGCATGGCCAACCCCCGCGAACGACCCCTGGGACGCGGATCGTAGCAGCGGCCCCGGCCCCCCTCAACGAGTGCGGGCGCGTGCCAGGTCAAGGGTCACGCGAGCCTCGAAGAGCCGAGGCAGCTGCGGACGTGGTCGGGGCGCGCAGATTTGAACTGCGGACCTCTGCGTCCCAAACGCAGCGCTCTGCCAGGCTGAGCTACGCCCCGATCGCCGGGTACACGACGCTACGGTCGATCCGGTCGCGGGTCAATGAACGGCGCCGCGCGCGTCCGGGCCGCCTCTGCTTTTGTGGGGCTCGGGGGGGGGGGCGTGGAGGGCGCGGGCGGCGTCCGGGCCGCCGCCCGGCCGGGCCGCGCCGACGATCTCCTCCAGCGTCCCGACGCCCTGGGACTCGCACCACGCGACCAGCTCCTCGAGCACGTTCCACGGCGCGCGCGGGTCGAGGAAGCTCGCCGTTCCGACCTGCACGGCCGAGGCGCCCGCGAGCAGGAACTCCACCGCGTCCAGCCCGGTCATGATCCCGCCCGAGGCGACGATCGGGAGCGCCGTCACGGAGGCAGCGAGCCAGACGTTGCGGAGCGCGATGGGCTTGATGGCCGGGCCGGAGAGGCCGCCGAAGACGCTGCCGAGCACCGGCCGGCGGCGGGAGGGGTCGATCGCCATCCCCGGCACCGTGTTCATCACCGTGACGGCGTCGGCGCCGGCCTCCGCTATGGCCTCGATCACCGGCCGCACGTCGGCGACGCTCGGCGTGATCTTCACCAGGCACGGGAGCGAGCTCTCCCGGCGCACCACCCTCACGACCTGGGCGGCGAGCGCCGGATCCTGACCGAACTCCATCCCCCCGACCTCGACGTTGGGGCAGGAGACGTTGACCTCGAGCCCGGCGACGCCCTCCACCTCGTCCAGGCGCCCGGCGAGGCGGCCGTACTCCTCCAGCGTGTCGCCCATGATGTTGACGACGGCCGGCACCTCCCAGCGCGCCCAGACCGGCGCCAGCTCGCGTATCAGGGCGCCGACGCCGATGTTCTGGAAGCCGATCGAGTTGAGCATCCCGCCGGCGGTCTCGACGGTCCTCGGCGTGGCGTTGCCGCGGCGCGGGCGGAGCGTCGTCCCCTTGGAGACGATCGCGCCCAGCTCGTCGATGTCGAAGTGCCTGGCGAGCTCGAGACCGTTCGACGAGGTGCCGGAGCCGGTCATGACCGGGTTGCGAAGCCAGAGCTGCCGCTTCCCCCGCGGTGCCAGATCGACGGAGAGATCCACCGGCGCCCCCTGCGCGATCATACGCGGACTCCCGCGCCCGCGTGAGCCGGAGCATGAGAAGGGGCGGCGCCTCGAGACGCCGCCCCTCCGGCTGCGGTTCCCCGGCGGGTCGCTACTCCTCGTACTCCGCGTCGTCGGAGAGCCGGAGCGTTCTCGGCCGCGTGACGGTCTGGAGCTCGGTCCGGATGGTGTTGCCGCGCTCCCACATCACGCTCTCGGTGGAGTTCGGGAAGACGCGCGTCGCGCCGCAGTGCTTGCAGGTCCCGCTGCTCTCGCGCCCGTTGGGGGCGTCGATGACCCAGTGGTGAGCCTGGCACTGTACGTTGCGCCGTGTTCTCGCCGTTGCCATCATCCCACCTCCTCCAGCAGCCTCAATCGTCCGGCTGCCCGTCCGCCGTAGCCGATTCACTCCTCACTAGCGGATTATGTGAATTGTACCTTTGGCATCCCCTGCCGTCCAGTATAGGAGCGTAAAAAAGTAAAAATCCTCTGTTAAGCGCGGTCCCGGTTCCGCGTACCCCCGCCCCTGCGTATACTGACGGCGGCCGAGCGTCTGCTCCCGCCGTCGCTCGCCCGCCCCGCACCGCCCGGGCAGCCGACGGCCGACCCGCCGGGATGAGCGGATAGCGGGTGCGATCTAGATAACGCAGCCGGGCCCGAATGGTTCCCTCACGACCGTCCTCCGGCTGAACCGTGGACAGACAGACGGGGAGAGCACGTGACAGCAGTCGCTGAGCAGAGCGCCGTTCTCGAGGCGCTGCGCTCGGTCAAGGACCCCGAGCTTCACCGCGACATCGTCTCCCTCGGGATGGTTCGCGATCTCTCCGTCGCCGGCGGCGAGGTGCGCTTCCAGCTCGAGCTGACCACCCCGGCGTGCCCCCTGAAGGACCAGATCGACGCCGACGTGCGGGCGACCCTCGCCCGCGTCCCCGGCGTCGAGAGCGTCGAGATCGAGTGGAGCGCGCGCGTGCGGGCACAGGCCGCCCGCGAGGGCGGACCGAAGCCCATAGCCGGGGTGAAGAACGTCATCGCCGTCGCCTCCAACAAGGGCGGGGTCGGCAAGTCAACGGTCGCCACCAACCTGGCGGTCGCCCTGGCGCGCCACGGCGCCGCGGTCGGCATCCTAGACGGCGACATCACCGGTCCGAACATCCCGACCATGCTCGGGCTTCAGGCGGGCGGGCTCGCGGAGGGGCAGCAGGGGCTTCACTCGCTGGAGGCGCACGGGGTGCGCGCCGTCTCCATCGGCTTCGTGCTCCCCGAGGGGACGCCGGTCGTCTGGCGCGGCCCCATGATCGGCTCGGGCATCCGCCAGCTGATGCACGACGTCGACTGGGGTGAGCTCGATTACCTCGTCATCGACCTCCCGCCCGGCACCTCGGACGCCTCGATGTCGATGGCGCAGGAGGCCGCGATCGCCGGCGTCGTCGTCGTCTCGACGCCGCAGGGCGTGGCGATCGAGGATGCGACGAAGGCCGTAGGAATGTTCGACCGCCTGGGCGTCCCGATCTTCGGCGTCGTCGAGAACATGACCGGGGACGTCTTCGGGCGCGGAGGGGCGCGCAGCGCCGCCGAGGAGCTCGGGCTCGAGTTCCTCGGCGAGATCCCTCTCGACCGGTCGATCCGGGAGGGCTCGGACGCCGGCGTCCCCGTCGTGATCGGCGCTCCCGCCTCTCAGGCGGCGACGGCGCTCGTCACGCTCGCCGAGCAGGTGGCCGCGCGCTGCTCGGTGCTGCAG
>VYDC01000207.1 GCA_009843585.1 Chloroflexota bacterium
AGGTGGATCAGTTTCCGAGCGCTGAACTGGATCACTTTCCGAGCGCTGTTGACACCGACGGTTGATCGTCGCCTTGCCGGGCGACCGTGGGGCCGATACAAGCCGCGGATGGTCAATCAGCTCCGATAGCGCCCATGAGGTGAGCATGCCCATCAGACTCCTGGCTGCCTTCGTCGTGTACACGGTCATCGACGTGGGCTGGAACATCTCGCCCATCGCCGTGGGCATGTACGAGCGGTTGTACGACGCCAGCGGCAACGACGTTCTTCTCGACCAGTTCGGCCGGGAGGTGGATACGTGGGGCGGAGAGCAGGCGCTCGCCCTCCTCGTGTTCCTGGGGCTCATCGCACTCGCCAACACCTACCTGGCGATCGAGCCGGCGCTGCGGGAGGGCAGCCTCATTCGGGCGATGAAGAACAGCTTCGTCCTCGGGTGTGCTGCCTACGCCACCTACATCGTGCCGATCTACCTCATCCTCTCGACGTGGCCGGGCGTCCTCGTGCCCATTGACGTCCTCATCGGAGGTGTCCTGAGCCTGATCACGTCCACGGTCGTTACCTACGTGATCCTTCGACGGAGGGGCGCCACCTAACTGCCGTTGTGGCAAGCACCCGTAGCGGCCGAGCAGCCTCTCATGGCCCATCGTAACGCGCGTCTGACGCCGGCTGCCCCCAAGAGATGGTCGAGGGGGTCGAGGCGCGCCGGTCCCGGGTTTGAGGCCGTCAGGCGCTTCCGCGTGTCACGCGGCACCGTCACGAAGTGGGTGCGCCGGTACCGCGAGGAAGGCATGGCCGGACTCGGGGAGCGCAGTTCCGCCCTCGCACTCCAACCCCAGGCGCACATCACCGGAGGTCGATCAGCGCATCTGCGCCGTGCGCCGCACGAGGGCTCCGGGCCACGCCACATCGCCCCTCCACATGGCCCAGGACTCGTGCTCGGATCGGTGCCAGCAGTTCACGGCGATCGTCATCGACTCCAACGCCGACCTCGGCTCACTCGCCCCGGGCGACGAGGGGCGTTCCCGCGGCGACGCCGTCCGCGAAGAGCTCTCGGAAGGCGCTGTTCACGAACGCGGGCGCCCCGAGGATGTAGGGCACGAACTCGCCGCCCTCGAGCGCGTAGAGGGCGGTGACGCCGAGCCCCTCCGCGCAGGCCGCCAGGTCGCCCACGCCGCCGCCCTCGTAGAGCACGTGGCTCAGGCCCCGGGAGATCTCGCCGCGGAGGCACGACTCCCACGGCCCCGCGACCACAAGGGCACCCGCGTCGGCCGAGGCCGGCCCCTCGCTCCTCGCCGTGAGCGGGGTGAGCCCGGGGACGCCGTCCGCGTAGAGCGCGCTGAAGGCGCTGTTCACGATCCCGGGCGCGCCGAGGACGTACGGCACGAACTCGCCGCCGTCGAGCGCGTAGAGGGCGTTCACGTGGCGGCTCTCTGCGCACGACTCCAGCTCCTCGAGGCTGCCGCCCTCGTAGATGAGGAGGCTGAAGCCGACGGAGACGTCGCCGCTCAGGCAGCTCGCCGGGGGCGCGCCCCCGGCGAGTGCGACGGTGTAGACCCGCACGCGGCTGCCGTCCGGGGAGGTCACGGTGACGGTGATCTCGCCGTCTGCCGCGAGGTCGACCTGGTGGCCGTCGGCGTCGTCGTCGGCGTCGGGGGGAGCGATGTCGACCGTGGCCGCGTCCTGCGCGGCGGCCGCGGCGACCGTGGTCTGCATGGCGCCCTCGCGGGGGACGCCCTCGTACCCGGTGCGGTCCGGGTCGAACTCCCCGATGTCGACGCCCTCGAGGCTGAGCGAGGCGAGCCGCGCGTCCCAGGCGTCGGGCATGTTGTAGGTGTAGACCCTGTCGTCGTTCTCGTCGGCGACGTACATGACCGAGCCGTCGGACCAGATGCCCCGCGGGCTGTTGTTGCCGGCGCCGGAGAGCTCCGCGAAGTCCTCGTCCGGCACGCGCTCGAGCGCCTTGCCGTCGTCGGTCGCCGTCTCGAGCTCCTCGCGCGAGGGGAGGCGGTAGGCGAAGAGGCGCTTGGGGTCGTGGTTGGAGACCCAGAGGGTGACGCCGTCCGACCAGAGGCCGCGCGGGTCGCCGTTCTCATCGGCGAGCACGCACTCGGCGAGCAGCTCGCCCGACTCCAAATCGTAGGCGAAGAGGGCGTCCCTGCCTGAGTCCAGCACCCAGACCGTCCCGCCGTCGGACCAGATGCCGCGCGGGTCGCCGTTGCGGCGGTGGAGCTCGATGTCGCGCTCCTCGTCGCGCTCCCCGCTCTCCAGGTCGTAGGCGAAGAGGCGGTCCTGGCCGCTGTCGGAGACCCAGATGGTCTCCCCGTCGGACCAGGCGCCGCGCGGGGCGCGGTTGCGCTCGTCGAGGGGGAACTCGCGCCCGGGGGCGCGCTCGCCGGTTGTGCGGTCGTAGGCGTAGACGGCGTCGCCTGAGCCCTCGGGGTTGTCGAGGAGCCAGAGCGAGGTGCCGTCGGACCACAGGCCGGTGGGCGAGCCGTGGCCGCCGTCGAGCGCCTCGATGTCGTGCTCCACGGTCCACTCGAAGTCGGCCTCGCTCGGAGTCGGGCCCGGGGGCGGGCCGCCGCCGCCGGGCAACGCTATGCCCCCTCCGACGAAGACGGGAGGCGCCGCGGTCACGGTCACCGTCACGTCGATGGTCGCCTCGGCTCCCTCCCCGTCGGTCACGCGCACGGTCAGGCTGAGCGTGGGCGCCTCGTCCAGATCGAAGGCGGCGGCGGGCGCGACCGTGATCTGTCCGTCATCGTCGATCTCGAAGTGGACGGCGTCGGCGCCGGTCAGCTCGTAGCTGAGGCTGTCGTCGGGCAGGTCGACGTCGCTCGCCCGTATCGGCGCGCCGACGTTGTCGCCCTCGGACGCGCTGACGAAGACGCTGCGATCCGCGGTTGCGCTGGCAAAGTCCGGTGGGTCGTTGACGGCCGACACGCGCAGGGAGACCTGTGCCTGGGCACGAAGGTTCCCGGGATCACTGACCTCATACCCGAAGCCGTCGTTGCCGTTGTAGTTCTCGGCCGGCGTATAGATCACGAACTGCTGTTCATTGACGATGGCGGTCCCGTTCGCGGGCTGCTGGACTATGCGAACCGTCAGATCGTCCTCCTCGGGATCCGTGTCGTTGCTCAGCACGTCAATCGTGACGGATGTGTCCTCGTCGGTCGTGGCGGTGTCGTCACGGGGGCTCGGACGCTCGTTCACGTCGCCGATCCGGATGGCGACCGCCTTGCTGGCGGTCGCGTTGGACGGATCGCTAGCGACGACGGTCACGCTGTACACGTCCCGATCTTCGTGGTCGAACACGGTGCCGGGGCCGATGCGGATCTGGGCGGTCCTCGAGTCGATCCTGAAGAAGGAGCTGTCGGCGCCTTCGAGGCTGTACGTCAGGGTGTCATTGTTCTGATCCGTCGCGGTCACGGGCTGCCCGATGGTCGTCGGCGATCGCCTGTCCTCGTTGACCGTGTACTCGATCGCTCCCGGCGCAAACTCGGGTGCGTGGTTGACCGGAGGTTCCGCTCGGACGCGATTGCTCGAGACGACGTTCAGCCGCTTGCCGGACGAGTGCCCGTCTTCGTACTCGACCGTCGCCCGCAGGTAGTAGTTGATATCGGCTTGGACCGGCGTGTACGAATCGGTCGTCGCCCCGCTGATGTCAGACCAGCCGCTGGAGCGGCTGGTCGAGCGCTGCCACTGCCAGTCGCTCGATATCACGATGTCGGGGTCCGTCAGCGTGGCCGCCAGCGGAGAGTTCACCTGCGGCTGGCTGGATGACAGCGTGAGCGTTCCGGTTTCCTCGCGGTTCCTCACGTTGACCGTCACCGTCGTCGGGATGGTGCCTCCGGTGTCGCGGATGTTGACCACGACCTCGTACTGGCTCTTCTGCTCATAGT
>VYDC01000140.1 GCA_009843585.1 Chloroflexota bacterium
GCCGACAGCCGGGCGGCGCGGGCCGCGGCCTCCCCGCGCGGGGCGCGCTCCGCCTCGCCGCCGGCGCGCCGCCTGAGCTCGACGACGCCCTCCCGGCGGTTGCGGGAGGAGACCGTGAGGCGCAGCGGCAGCCCTATCAGGTCGGCGTCGGCGAACTTCACGCCGGGCGACTCGTCGCGGTCGTCGTAGAGGACGTCGAGCCCCGCCGCGCGCAGCTCCTCGAAGAGGGCGTCGGCCTCCTCCGCCACGGCGGCGTCGCGGGACGCCCCCAGCGCCACCAGGTGCACGTCGTACGGCGCGAGGGTCGCGGGCCAGATGATCCCGTCCTGGTCGTGGTGCGCCTCGACCGCCGCCGCGAGGATGCGGTCCACCCCGATGCCGTAGCAGCCCATCGTCGGCACGCGCTGCGCGCCCTCCTCGTCGAGCACGCTGACCCGCAGCGACTCGGTGAAGACCCTCCCCAGCCGGAAGACGTGGCCGAGCTCGATGCCGCGCGCGGAGCGGAGCGCGCGCTCCGCCGCCTTGCTCCCCTCCGGGCAGCGCGCGCAGAGATGCCCGGGCTCGGCGAGCGCGATGTCCGCCACCTCCGCCTCCCAGTCGCGGCCGAAGTTCACGTTCAGCAGGTGGACGCCCTCGCGGTTGGCGCCGGAGACGAGGTTCGGGGAGGCGGGGATCGAGAGGTCGGCCACGACGCGCACACCGGGCCCGACGCCTATCGGCGAGGCGTAGCCGGCGACGAGGCCGGCCTGAGCGACCTCGGCATCCGTCATGGGGCGCAGCCGGGGCGGCGATCCCTCCCCGGCCAGGGCGTTCTGGAGCTTGATTTCGTTCACCTGCAGGTCGCCGCGGAGCACCGCGAAGACCGGCTGCTCGCCCCCGTCCGGCCACGCGGCGGTGAAGAAGACGGCCTTGGCCGTCCGCTCCGGCTCCACGCCGAGCAGCTCGGCGAGCCCCTCGATGGTCGTGACGCCGGGCGTGGCGACCTCCTCGACGGAGCGCGGCGCCTCGTCCGTGGCCGGGGGCCTGAGGAACTCGGCCCTCTCCGCGTTGGCGGCGTAGCCGCAGCCGCAGAGCAGCACCGTGTCCTCGCCGACCTCGGTGAGGAAGAGGAACTCCTGCGAGCCCTTGCCGCCGATCGCGCCCGAGTCCGCCTCCGCGGCGACGGTGGGGATGCCGGCGCGCGCGAAGACCCGCCGGTACGCCCGGAACATGGCGTCGTAGGAGGCGTCGAGCCCCTCCTCCCCCAGATCGAAGCTGTAGGCGTCCTTCATCGTGAACTCGCGCACGCGCACGAGTCCGCCCCGGGGCCTCGCCTCGTCGCGGAACTTCGTCTGGATCTGGTAGAGCGTGACCGGCAGGTCACGGTAGGAGCGGGCGTGGTTCGCGAAGAGGCGCGTGATCACCTCCTCGTGCGTCGGCGCGAGCACGAGGCGGCGCTCGCGGCGATCCTCGAGCACGAAGAGCGTCTCGCCGAAGGCCTGATGGCGGCCGGTCTGCTGCCACAGCTCGAGAGGGTGGATCGCGGGCAGCAGCACCTCCTCGGCGCCGGCGCGGTCCATCTCCTCGCGCACGATCCGCTCGGCCCGGCGCTTCGCCCGCCAGCCGAGGGGCAGGTACGAATAGACGCCGGCCGCCAGCTGATCGACGAAGCCGCCGCGCAGCAGCAGCCGGTGCGACGCGATCTCGGCATCGCTCGGCGCCTCGCGCAGGGTGCGCCCGAAGAGACGCGTCATCCGCATCCCGGCCGACATGGGGGGAGTGTATCGCGGGCCCGGGCCACGCACCTGCTACAGGCCGCCGACCGGCTCCGCCGGAGCGGGTGCGACCACGCCCGCCGCCGAGAGCACCTCGAGAGCGCGCGCGAGGTCCTCGTCGGGCTCCTCCTGGTCCACCTCGAGCGTCCGCACGGCGCCCGGGGGAAGCAGTGCGGCCACGCGGCGGAAGTCGACGTCGCCCTTCCCCGGTGCCCGGTGATCGACGAGGCCGCTCACGTCCGAGAGGTGGACCCCGACGAGACGCTCGCCGAGGAGATCGAACCAGGCGGCGCGGTCGGTGAGGCCGAGCCGGTGCTGCACCTCGGCATGGCCGACGTCGTGCACGTAGCCGACCCTCTCGGGCTCGTGCTCTGAGAGCAGATCGGCGGCCTCGTGCGGCAGGGGCACCTGGTGGTAGTAGAGGCGGCACTCGAGACCGAGCGTGACGCCGTGCACCTCCGCGCTCGGCACCAGGTCGGCGAGCGAGCGCCGCGCCCGGGCGAGCGCCGGGGCGCCGAGCCGGGCCCGCTCGCGCAGCGCCTCCTCCGCGGCGGCATCCCATTCGGGGCCGGACGTGAGGCCGACCGCGAAGAGACGACGGAGCGTCCGCTCCGCGGGCAGCTGGGCCGGGGCGGCGGCTCCCGGATGGAGCACCACCAGCGAGGCGCCGGCCTCGCCGGCGAGCTCGATGGAGCGGCGGGCGTAGCGCACGGCGAGGCCGCGCTCCTCCTCGTCGTCCGAGGCGAGATCGAGCGAGCGGTTCCACCCGGCCGTGGGATGCCGCTCGAGCGGCGCCGGGGCATGCACCGACACGACGGGGAGCACCGTCTGGGCGAGGAGGACGCCGGCCTGGGCCGCGTCCATCGAGTGGTTGATCTCGATGCCCCCGAAGCCGAGCTCGGCGGCGCGCTCGACGAAGGCGTCGAGGGCGTGCTCGAAGCGCGGCTGCGCCGCCCACATCGTCGAGAGCACCGGGGTCCCGGCGGCGACCGCCCTCACGCGGGAGGAGGGTGTCTCACCGGCCGGCCGCCGCGGCGCGCCGCTCCGCGATCACCGCGTCGAGGAGCTCGCGCGTCCGCGCCAGGATCGTGTCGTAGGGGTAGTGCCCGACGAGATCGGAGCCGCGCTTCAGGTTCACGCCGGTCGGGCCGCACCACAGCCCGATGTCGGCATCGTCGGTCTCTCCCGGGCCGTTCACCCGGCAGCCCATCACCGCGATCGTGACCTGCTCCTCGCGGGCGAAGGCGCTCATCTCCTTCACATCCCTTGCGAGATCCACGAAGGCCTCGTTCTCCACGCGGGAGCAGGACGGGCAGGAGATGATGTTGAGCCCTCCGTCGAGGAAGGTCGGAACCGACCGGAAGCGCCCCGAGGCGATGTCGGCAAGTATCGCCCGGCCGGCGCGCACCTCCTCGCCCTTCTCCTCGAAGGGGAGGGTGAGCGAGACGCGGACGGTGTCGCCGATGCCCTGCGAGACCAGCTGCTCGAACGCGACGCGCGTCTTGATCACGCCCTCCGGGGGCATCCCGGCCTCGGTCACGCCGAGGTGAAGGGGGACGTCGGGGCGCTCCGCGGCGAAGCGCAGGTTCGCCTCCACGACCTTGCGCCAGTCGGAGTCCTTGAGCGAGACGACGAAGCGCGAGAACCCGAGGTCGTCGAGAAGCGCCGCGTGCTGCAGCGCGCTCTCCACCATCGCGCCGACGTCGTCCTCGCCGAAGCGCTCCACCAGCACCGGGTCGACCGAGCCGCAGTTCACGCCCACCCTGAGCGCCACGTCGTTGCGCTCCGCCGTCTCGGCCAGGAAGGCGACCTTCTCCCGGACGGGCTTCGTCCGCTCGTGGTGGTAGAGGTGGCCGGGGTTGTAGCGCACCTTGTCGACGAGCGGCGCGACGACCGTCGCGAGCCGGTAGTTCTCCTGCAGGTCGACCGAGAGGGTCGCCTCCGTGCGATCCCTGACCTCCGCCAGCGCCTCCACGTCCTTGCGGGAGTCGACGGCGATGCGCACGAGATCGGCGCCCGCCTCCTGGAGGAGTTCGACCTGACGCACCGTGGCGTCGACATCCTGCGTG
>VYDC01000053.1 GCA_009843585.1 Chloroflexota bacterium
ATGGCCGTCATCTTCCAGTCGGTCCCCTCGTTCTTCCTGGGGGTCCTCTACATCTTCCTCTTCGGCGTCACCCTGGGCTGGCTCCCCGTCTTCGGGAGCGGGGGCATCGAGCACTTCGTCCTCCCGGTCGCGACGCTGATGGGCTACCCGCTCGCGCGCTACACGAGGCTGATGCGCGCGCAGGTTTCCGAGACGCTGACGATGGAGTACGTGCGCACGGCGCGCGCGAAGGGTCTCGCCGAGACCAAGGTGATCCGCAAGCACGTGATGCGGAACTCGCTGCTCCCGATCATCACCGTCATGGGCGTCGACATCGGGACGCTGGTCGGCAGCGCGATCATCGTGGAGGCCGTCTTCGCCTGGCCCGGCTTCGGGACGCTCGTCGTCGAGGCGGCGAAGACGCGGGACTACCCCGTCATCCAGGCGGCGGGCTTCACCATCGGCCTGCTGGTGCTGACGGGCAGCCTGCTGGCGGACTTCGCCTACGGTCTCATCGACCCGCGGATTCGCCGCAAGGGCTAGGAATCGGGAGCGCTCGACCGCGGGGCGAGTCGCCGGCGGTCGTAGGGAACAGGCAGGACGTGCCAGATGGCTAACTCACCCATTGACATGGTCAGTGGCCCCGGCGGCGGTGGCGGCGCGGCCGCGATCGGAGCGGCCCCCGAGGCTTTCCAGGTCGCGGCGGCCCGATCGCGCTGGGACCGGCTGTGGAACCACCGGCTGGTGGTGGGCTTCGTCCGCTACCCGCCGGCCGCCTTCGCGCTCGTCATCGTCGTCTTCTTCGTCTCGATGGCGATGCTCGGCCCGTACATCATCACCTGGGATCCGGACAAGCCGGATCTGCGCAGCGCGCTCCAGGGGCCGGACTTCGGCCTCAATGTGAATGCGCAGCACGTGCTCGGCACCGACTCGGTCGGTCGCGACGTCTTCACGCGGATCCTGGTCGGCGGGCGCGTCTCGATCCTGCTCGGGGTCGTCGGCGCGACCGGCGCGGCGACGATCGGGGTGATCCTCGGGATGACCGCCGGCTGGAACCGGGGCTTGGCGGGCGCCGTCATCATGCGCTGGGCCGACCTGCAGATCGCGCTGCCGCTGCTCCTGATGGCGCTGACGATCGCGGCCGTCTTCGGTCCGGGCCTCCACATCCTGCTGATCCTCTTCGCCGTCTGGTTCTGGGGGCCCTACGCCCGCATATCGGAGGGCCTGACGCTCTCCGTGAAGAACCGCGAGTTCGTCGAGGCGGCGCGCACGATCGGGGCGGCGCCGCCGCGCATCGTCGCGCGGCACGTCTTCCCGCACCTGATCTCGCCGCTGCTCGTGCTGTGGTCCTTCTCGGCGGCGATCCTGATCATCATCGAGGCGTCGCTCTCCTTCCTCGGCGTCGGCATCCCGCCCCCCACCGCCAGCTGGGGCTCGATGCTCTCCGAGGGCCGGCAGTTCCTGCACCGCGCCTCGTGGCTCGCCATGTACCCCGGCCTCGCGATCTCGCTGACCGTGTGGTCGATCAACACGCTCGGTGACCGCCTGCGAGACGTGGTCGACCGGCGGCAGTACCTCTAGGGGGCGACCGGCCGACCGGGGCCCATCGAGGCACCGACGAAGCGCCGCCGCGAGGCGGCGCTTCGCTATTGCGGGGGCCGCGGCGCGCGCGCAGGCGGCCGGCGTAGGGGGTCCGGCCGCTGTTGCGGCGGGTGCGGGTTTCGCGCTTAACTGTCGCGGCTCGCGGCCGGAGGCCGCTCCCGGTCGACGGGGCTGGATGACGGTCGCGGCTCCGGGCTCGCGACGGCAGCACGACGCGGCCGCCGGGCCGCGCCACGAAGCGAGGAGTCGCGCGATGACGTCGGTGACCGGGCAGTTCGTCTCCTACGAGACCGGCCAGCCCTACGAGACGCTGCTCGTCGAGGTGGTGGACCGCGTGGCGACCGTCACGCTGAACCGCCCGGAGAGCGGCAACGCGCTGAACGCCCAGCTCCACGCCGAGCTCGCGGACTTCTGGCAGGGCGCCCGCGACGACGACGGCGTCTGGGTCGTCATCCTCACGGGGGCCGGACAGCGTCACTTCTGCACCGGCGCCGACATGCGGGAGGCGGCGTCGGGCTCCGAGGGCCGGCTGGGAAGCCGTCGGGTGATGGGCCTCCCGTGGCCCTACCGCTTCTTCAAGCCGATCATCTGCGCCCTCAACGGCACGGCGGCGGGCGGCGGCCTGATCTTCGTGTGGGAGTCGCACATCACCATCGCCGCCGATCACGTCAGCTTCCTGGAGCCGCACCTCTCCGTCGGGCAGGTTCCGGCGAGCGAGATCTACGGCCTCGCCAACGGCGGGCTGCCGTGGAACATCGGACACCGCATGGCGCTGCTCGGGACGACGGGCGAGCGCGTCTCCGCGCAGAGGATGTACGACCTGGGCGTCGTCTCGGAGCTGGTGCCGGCCGAGAGACTGCTCGAGCGGGCACGCGAGCTCGCCGACAACGTGATGCAGATGTCGCCGCTCGCGACGCGCGCCTACCTCGAGGGCGCCTGGCAGATGCGCGAGGACGGCGCCGGCGTCTCCGCCGGGAGCAACCACGGCCACGCGCTCGGCCACGCGCTCCGGGAGACCGAGGACTACCTGGAGGGGCCGCGCTCCTTCGTGGAGAGGCGCCGGCCGGTCTGGAAGGCGCGCTAGGGCCGCCGCCGTGGGTGCCGAGATCGTCGTCCAGCTCGGCCAGGGCCTGGCGTCGGCGCAGGCGGCGCTCCTGCTCGGCCGATTCGGCGCGCGGGTCGTGCGCGTCGCCGGGCAGGGCGGCGCCCCCGACCGCTGGGATCGCTCGGAGGCCCTCCGCGAGGCGTTCGCCTACGGCGCGGAGGGGGTCGACGCCGGCGGCGAGGTCGACGCGTCCTCCCTGCACGAGCTGCTGGAGCGCGCCGACGTCGTCATCGACGATCGGCCGCTCTCCTACTGGAGCGCGCGCGGGGTCGACCTGCGGGCGCTCTACCAGGGCGACGATCCGCCGCACGCGATCTGGTGCGGCATCACTCCCTACGGGCTCTTCGGGATCGGCGCCGAGTGGGAGGGGACGGAGCTCACGGAGCAGGCGAGCGGGCCGATGCTGCTCCGTATCGGCGAGGCCGGGCGGAACCCGCTCCCGATGAAGGGCCCGCAGGCGGAGGTGGGCGCCGGCTGGCACGCCGCCGCCGCGGTGGCCGCTCTGCGCTTCTCCCGCGAGCACGGAGGCCCCGGAGCGCTCCTCGACGTCTCCATCCAGGAGTGTCTCTACATGCACTCCGAGCTCGGGGCGGTGAACTGGTTCTACAACGGGCACGAGATCTCGCACTGGCTGAATGCGAAGCCCACGGCCGCCGCCAGCGGCTATCCCACCCGGGACGGGCGCACCGTCCACATGCTCTTCCACGACCGCGAGTGGCCGCGCGTGGCGCGCATGATCGGCCGCCCCGACCTCGAGCGCGACGATCGCTTCATGGCGCGCTACAACCGCATGCAGCACATGGAGGAGATGGACGCCCTCCTCATCCCCTGGTTCCTCGAGCGCACCGCGATGGAGGCGGTGGAGGCCGCGCAGGACGCGGGGATGCCGATGTCGGTGGTGCGATCGCCCGGCGAGGTGCTGGACGACCCGCAGCTGCGGGCGCGCGGCAACTTCGAGGAGGTCGAGGCGGCCGGGGAGCGGGTCCGCTTCCCGGTCGGCGTCGGCCGCCTCTCCGGCCACGACGATCTGCCCCGCCGGCGCGCCCAGGCGCCTCCCGCGCGCCCGCTCGCGGAGCTGCTCGCCGAGCTCCCGCCGCGCCCGGG
>VYDC01000255.1:0-1391 GCA_009843585.1 Chloroflexota bacterium
GTCGTAGAGCGCCCGCTCCTCCGCGTCGCGCGGATGCACCAGCAGGCTCACGGCCCGACGGAGGTCGTCGTGCGTGAGAGCGACGTCCCCGCGGTCGTCGACATCGAGGAGGAAGGCGTAGGAGCCGGGCGCCGTCACCTCGCCCGCGGGGTCGTGGCTGTCGTAGGTCTGCGTGCTCGACGCGTACCGCGGGAGCGCGCAGGACTCGAGCCTCGGGATGAAGCGCAGGTCGTGCGGCTCATCGCTGCCCAACCCCCGCCGCGGGACGCAGTCGGCGCGCCCGGCGCCGACGATGAGGTCTTCATGGCGGCGCGCCCACCCCGTCGCGTCTTCACCGCTCTGCAGGGTGTACAGCACCCGCGCGCCACCCGCTTCGACGAGGGGCAGCGCGGCGCGGAACTGGAAGCCGCTCGTGTCCGTCTCCCACGGCAGCTCCCCCAGCAGCTCGGGGTAGGGGTGCGCCACGATCGCCGCCGTCTCGGCGTCGAGCAGGAACACGTACCACCGGCCGTCGAGGGCCGCAGGCCCGTTGTAGTGCTCGATCGTCGCCTCGCGTCCGTGCAGGTCGTAGTAGGCGGCCGCCTTCTCGACCAGCCAGAGCTCCCGAGCGCTCGCCTCGGATGACGTGCGCGGCCCCGCACCGAGGTACGTCGCATGATCGGGGCCCGTGCACTCGGAGATGCCCTCGACGAGGTGGGAGAGGCGCGCCAGGGCGGCGCCGGGGACGGAGGGGAAGGACTGGGTTGCCCCCGGCATCCAGCCGAACCCGCCGTACAGGGCGCCGAGCGGGCGCCGCCACCACGTCTCGAGCGCGGTGACGAGGGGGCCCTCCCACACCCGGATGAGGTCGATGACCTCCCCGTTGTGGTCGAGGACGGCTGAGTGGTACGCCGCCATGTCGTCGGGGGGCGTGACGACCCGCAGGGATTCGAGCAACCCGACGAACGGCTCGAGGTAGGCTCCGCCGCCGTCGCCCTCTTCCGCCCGGACCTCCGCGGCGTAGAAGCCCTCGCGGAAGTCCCGGAGGGCCAGGCAGACGGAGCGAAGGTAGCGCTCATCGATCGTCCTCCTCTGGCGTCTGTCTTCCACGGGAGTGGATCCGGCCGGAGCCGCGGTCGCCGCGGGCGTGGGTGCAGGAGGTGGCGTTGTCGCAGGCGGCGGTGCCGCCGGTGGCACGGGCGTCGCTGTTGCTCGGGCCGGAGCCGCGGGCGCGGTCGGCACCGGCCCGGTTGTGGGCGGCGGCGTCGGCGTGGGGGTGTGCAAGGGTCCGGGCGCGGGGGGGGCGCCCCCCCCCCCCCCCCCCCCCCGCGCCGGGCCCGGCCCCCGCGCCGTGGGGTGAAACCGCCCAGCGGCGCTGATGGCCGCCCCCCCCCCGCCAGCCCCCCCCCCCC
>VYDC01000255.1:1401-3746 GCA_009843585.1 Chloroflexota bacterium
GGGGGGGGCGCCCGCGCCGGGTGTGTGCGCGGCGGCGGGGGCGTGGGGGGGGCCCTGGGCCCGGGGGGGGGCGCGGCCCCCACCGCCCCCTCGCCCGACGGCGCGTGCACGGTCCGCGGCGCCTTGGTGAGAAACGGCCATGCGGCGATGATGCCGGCCGCCACGACGACTGCCCCCACGACGCCAGCGGCCACCGCCAACCCCGTGGTCGACTGGCCGAGCGATGCGAGCGCAGCAGGCGAGGCGACCAGGGCTCGCACGCGCCCCCAGCGGCCGGCCCCCTGTGGCTCCCACGCGGCGAGCTCGCGGCGCGTTCGGAGCTCGAGCTTCGCGAGCATGCGCGCGACGTGCGTCTTGACGGTCTCGCTGCTGAGGCCGAGGCGCTCCGCGATCTCGGCGTTCGTCCCCCCGCGGCGCAACTCCCTGAGGACCCGTTGCTCGGCGGGGGTGAGCGGACCCGGGTGGGGCGGACGTCCTCGGGAGCGGTGCACCATGCGTCGATACTCGCACGCGGCGCGGCGAATTTCGTCACCCGACCGCGGTCGGGCTATGGACTGCGGAAGGGGCGGCCATCACGTCGCATGGCGCCTCGCGCTGTCGCTGCATCGCGCTCGGCACCGGCGCAGGCGACCGACCGGGTGGTCCCGCCCCGGGGCAGCCGCGGGCCCCGCACGTCCGACGGCCGTCCGATGTCCCGCAGCGGGCCGGGGGAGGTTGCGGCGGCCGGCACACGGTGGCGCCGGCGGTGCCGGTCTCGCGCACGACTCGCGGAGCGCGGCTCCCGGCACGCCCTCGAGCCGCCGGCTCGCCGCGACCAGCGGTTGCTCCGGCGAGAGGGCCCGGCGGAGGCCGCGATCCGAACGGGCCGGGCGCGGCCGGGATCTTCTCGACGATCGCCCCCGGGGCGGCGGACCAGACGCCGGGCCCGCCGTTCCTTGGTCATCGGGGTTCGCGCTCGGGACTCGCGTTGAGCGTGGCCCCCCGGCCGGACCACGAGGGCCGTGACGGTATCCGCACGCCATGCACGCACGCCCGTGCCGCCGGGGTCCGAAGCGTCGGCGCCGCGGTGTTGCGCTCCGCGGCTGTGAGCGCGCTCAACGGACGGGCGCCGGTGAGCGAATGGGAGGTGACAGTCCGACGCTGTCGGCGCTGTCTCCTCGCGCCGGACGGGTCTGCGGGCGGAGGGGGTCGCCCGCAGACCCGGTCGCGACGTGCTGCGCGAACGCTCAGTGGCCAGCGGCCCCGAGGCCGACGAAGGCGAGACTGGCGGGCGTGCCGCCGACGTCCCACTCCGCAATCGGGGAGTAGCCGTCGAGGCTCACGCGCCTGACGAGACCGTGGGTCGGGTCGGTGAAGACGAGGCTCTCCCCGATGAAGGTCATCGCCGGGGAACGCTCGGCGCCCGGCTCGAGAAGCGCGACCTCCGTCATGAGCTCGCCCGTGACGGGGTCGAGGACATGGAGGACGCCGTCGGTGAAGACGAAGAAGCGCTCGCCCTCGGGCCCGAAGGAGGCCGTGGAGGACTCGTCCATGACCCGCGTGAAGGCTCCCGTCGCCGGATCGACCAGCCAGAGGCCGTCCTGGCCCCAGCCCTGCTCGCTGCGATAGGAGGCGGTGGCGAAGAACGTGTCCGCGTCGTGGTGACCGTAGACGGTGCCGACGCGGGCGTTCTCCTGCATTCCCGCGGGGTTCCGGAAGAAGACGTGGCTGAAGGCCTCGCCGTCCTGCTGGAGGAGGAGGACGCCGCCGATGCAGCCGAAGAGCGTTCCGGCGGTGCCGTGCGCCTCGCCGTGGAGACCCGGGCAGGAGCGGTTGCTGGCGTCGTAGACCACGTGGTCGTGAAGGTCCCGGACCTCGACGCCGACGGGCAGGCTGTCGTCCGAGGCGTGCGGGAAATCGGGGTTCTTGGTGGTGACGATGAAGGTGTCCCCCTGCGCGGCGACAGCCGCGCCGTGCTGAGGTCCGGCATCGAGGACGACGGGCTCGTACCCGTCGCCGCTCTCGAGGCCCTCCTCGTCGAAGAGGAAGACCCAGCCGCGGGCGTCGCTGAAGACGGCGACCCACTCGTCGGTGGCGTTGAAGTGGATGGGGCGCTCCTCGACGACGTCGAGGAGGCGCGTGAGGGGTCCCTCGACCAGATCCTCGTGGTCGCCGTGGGGAACGCTGTAGATCCCGCCGTCGAAGACGTGGATGCGGTCGTCGGCGTCCCCGGGACCGCGGGCGAGGACGAAGGCGTAGCGCCCGCCCAGGGCGCTGTAGACGCGGGCGCCGGGGGCGGCGACCTCGAAGGCGCCCCGCACGATGGCGTCCGCCCCGAGATCGATGACGGAGGCGTGGGGCGAGTC
>VYDC01000051.1 GCA_009843585.1 Chloroflexota bacterium
CCCTCAGGGTGCCCCCCACAGGGCGCCCCCACAGGGCGCCGCCGTGCTACGGTACCGCGCATGGCGGCAGGGGTAGTCGGAGTCAATATCGCGGCCGGCAGCGCGCGTGCGGCGGTCGAGCAGGTCGTCGAGGCGGAGCGCGCCGGTATCCCGGCGGCGTGGGGCACCATCGGGATGGCCGGCGGCCAGGACCCGATCGCCGCCTTCGCGGCGGCCGCGGTGCAGACCGAGTCGGTGCTCATGGGCACCTGCATCATCCAGACGTGGCCCCGGCATCCGCTCGTCATCGCGCAGCAGGCCCTGGCGCTCGAGTCGCTCGCGCCCGGGCGCTTCCGCCTCGGCATCGGTCCGGCGCACCAGCCGGCGATGGAGTCCTCGTACGGCGTGAGGTGGCGCCGGCCGCTCACGCAGCTCCGCGAGTACCTCACGGTGATCCGCGCGCTCTTCGACGAGGGCGAGGTCGACTTCGAGGGCGAGCACGTCGTGGCGCGCGCGAGGCTGCGCGGGCCGGTGGAGGCGCCGGTGATGGCCTCGGCGCTGCGCCCGAAGTCCTTCGAGCTCTGCGGCGAGCTCTCAGACGGTGCGATCTCGTGGATGTGCCCCAGGGCCTACCTGGTCGAGCAGGCGCTCCCGGCGCTCGAGCGCGGCGCGCGGTCGGCCGGGCGGCCGGCCCCGCCGCTGGTCGCGCACGTGCCGGTGATGGTCGAGGCCGACCGGCAGAAGGTGCGCGCCGCGGTGCGCGGATCGCTCGGCTACTACGCCCAGAGCGCCAACTACCGCGGGATGTTCGAGACCGCGGGCTTCCCCATCTCGGACACCTACTCCGACGAGCTCCTCGACGACCTGGCCATATCAGGGAGCGCCGAGGAGGTCGCGGCGGGCCTGGTCGAGTTGCTGGATGTCGGCATGGGCGAGGTGCTCGCGCACCCGGTCATCGACCGCGACGATCGCGCCGGCTCGCTCGAGCGCGCCTTCGAAGCGATCGCGCTCGCCGCCCGACTTATCGCGGCCTAGGCGCAGCGCCCCCCTCCACCCGGCCGCGGTTCTCCCTGCGGGCGTCGTTCCCGCGCGCGCGGGACACAGAGAGGGCGCGCACTGGCAGGCGCGCGCCCCCCTCCGGCCCGGCCGGCGGCCGTGACGCCCCCGGACCTACCACCAGCCCATGATCTGCCGGTGCGCCGACCACACCGTGGTCGTGGCGCCGAGGAAGGCGGGGTCGAGCGCCCAGGGGTCGACGTCGGCGCGGAAGACCCAGCCGGTGTCGATCTCGGCGATGTGCGCGCACGGGGCGAAGTCGAGCAGGTCGCGCTGGAGGTCCCGGTAGAGCCCGGGCTGCTCGGACGACTCGGCGGCCCGGACGGCGCGGATGCGCGTCGTCCACGCGCGGTCGAAGTTGTTCTTCCCGCCCCACATCCCCATCGGCGGGTCGTAGTCGTGCGCCAGGTCGTACATCGGCTCGTAGAGGGCGTGCCCGCACTCCTCCTTGAACCACATCGGGACCTTGGTGCCGAAGGGGAGCTGCGTGTCGAGCCGGACCTCGACCGAGATGCCGAGCGGGAGCAGGGCCCGCTGCGTGACCTCGGCGAGGCGGAGCGACTCGTAGGAGGGCTTGATCCAGAGCTCCGTCTCGAAGCCGTCCGGGTGGCCGCTCTCCTTCATCAGGGCGCGGGCGCGCTCCAGGTCGTAGCCGTAGGAGTCGTACTCCGCCGCGTGGAACTCCGAGGTGGAGCAGATCGGGCTCCGGCTCCTGCGCGCGTGCCCGCCGTAGACCTGGTCGAGGATGCGCTCGTAGGGAAGGGCGTAGCAGACCGCCTGCCGCACCCTCTGGTCGTCGAAGGGCTCCTCGAGCCAGTTGAGCTCGAGGGTCGAGTGGTTGGCGCGCACCTTGCGGGTGATGAACTCCGGGCGCGCGGCGTAGCGCGCGAGCTCCTCGGGGTAGAGGCCGAGCGCCATGTTCGCCTCGCCCGCGTCGAGCATGCGCAGCCCCTCCTCGCGCCCCTCGACGCCGACCTGGACGATGGAGTCGACGCCGGGCCGCCCCATCCAGTGGTCGTCCCGCGCCGAGAACTCGATCGCCTCGTCGCTCTGTCCCTCGACGGAGAACTGGCCGAAGCCGCAGGCGTTGCGGGCGAGCCACGCGGTCGCCCACGGATCCTCGTCGCTCGCGTGCCGCCGGGCCTCGGTCGAGTCGACGACGTTGCCGGAGGCGAAGAGGAGGTACTGCGGGAACTGCGGGTTCGGCCCCCGCAGCCGGAAGCGCACCGTGCGCGCGTCGACGGCCTCGACGTCCTCGGCGGCGTTGATGCCGGCGAGGCGCCGCAGCCGCCAGAGCCCGACCCCCCTGAGGGCGAAGACGCGCTGCACCATCCAGACGACGTCCTCGGCGGTGAGCTCGTTGCCGTCGGGGCTGCGCACGCCCGCCCTCAAGCGCACTGTCCACGTGCGATCGCCGTCCGAGGACTCCCAGCTCTCCGCGAGCCGGCCCTGGAGCTCGCTCGCCACCGGGTAGCGGGTCCCGTCGGCGTCGAAGGCGATCTTCGGCGTGGTCAGCGGGTCGTAGGGGATGTGGATGGTGTGATACGGCCCCGGCTGCGGGGATCCCGCGAGGTGCGGCTGGTCGGGGTCCCACCCGCCCTGCATCGCTCTCTGCTCCACGGGCCACACGAGGTTCTTCGGAGACGCGCCGCTCGCCATGTTCTGCTTCCTCCCGGCTGCCGGCGCATCATACGGAACGGCGCCGCGCCGGTACATCGGGAGGCGCTCGCCGTGCGGCGTGCGTCGTTGGCCCCCGACACCCCGCGCGCCGTACCCTCGGCCCGGCGGCCCCGCCGGGATGGCGCAGGGGCGGACGGTCGGAGGGAACGTGGCCGAACGGACGCGCCGGCGCCTGCTAGAGACGCCGCACGGCTACATGGAGTGCCGGGAGGCCGGCAGCGGAGCGCCTCTCGTCCTGCTGCACGCGACCCCCACCTCCTCGGCGATGTACTCGGAGCTCCTTCCGCTGCTCGCCGCCGGCCCCGCGGGGGGCCGGGGCGGCGTGCGCGCGATCGCGCTGAGCACGATGGGGTACGGCGCCTCCGACCGGCCGCCCGAGCCCTACTCGACGGTGCGCGAGTTCGCGCAGGCCGTGGTGTGGGCGATGGAAGCGCTCGGCCTGGCGCGCGCCGACCTCTTCGCCACGCACACCGGCGCCGTGGTCGGCGTCGAGCTCGCGGCGACGTGGCCGGAGCGCGTCTCCTCGCTCGTCCTCGAGGAGATCAACGACTACAACAACGACGAGGGGCGGGCCTACCACGAGGGTCGCCACTTCTACCGGGAGCCCCGCTCAGACGGCTCTCACCTGCTGGAGCTCTGGTCGGATCTCGCCGTGCTCGGGCCGAGCCCCGGCCTCCGCGTCTCCAGCGAGCGCTATCTCGACACGCTGCGCGTGAATGTCCCCCCGCCCGGCGACGCCTACCTCCACATGGGGTGGCGGGGTGCGGGCCCGTACACGATCTGCCGCTACCCGCTCTGGGAGCGGCTGCCGCGGGTGCGCGCCCCCGCCCTGGTGATCCACGGCGTCAACAGCCGCATTCGCCCGCTGCACGAGCGCGTCGTGGAGGCCCTGCCCGATGCGCGCGGCGTGCTCGTGCCGAGCCGCGCCGTCTTCACGCCGAACGAGAACCCCGGCCTTCTGGCCGAGATCACGCTCGCCTTCCTGGCGGGGCACGGTTTGGCGTCCGGGGAGGGATGAGGTAGGGGG
>VYDC01000058.1 GCA_009843585.1 Chloroflexota bacterium
GAGCGCGCGCGCTCCGCCGTCAGGTCGGCCGACGCGGCCCCGAGCGCGGCGAGCACGCCGGGGGCGGGCGGCACCAGCACGCGCGGCACCTCCAGCGCCTCGGCGAGCGTGCAGGCGTGGAGGGGGCCGGCGCCGCCGAAGGCGACCAGCGTGAACTCGCGAGGGTCGCGGCCGCGCTGCACCGAGACGACCCTGAGCGCGCGCTCCATGTTCGCGACGGCGACGTCGACGACGGCCTGGGCCGCCCGGTGGGGGTCGCCCCCGAAGTGGTGCACGAGCCCGGAGGCGGCGCGGCGGGCCCTCCTCTCGTCGAGCGGCATGGCGCCTCCGAGGAGGCCGCCTGAGCGTCCCGGGCCCGAGGCCGCGCGGGCGCCGCCGGGGCGGAGCCGGCCGAGCACGACCTGCGCGTCGGTCACCGTGAAGTCGCGGCCCCGCCCGTAGGCGGCCGGCCCCGGGTCGGCGCCGGCCGACTGCGGTCCGACCCGCAGCGCGCCGCCCGGGTCGATGCGCGCTATCGAGCCGCCCCCGGCCCCCCCGGAGTGGACGTCGACGGTGGGGGTGCGCGCCGTGAGCCCGTCGATCTCGAGGTCGAGCCGCGTCGGGACGGCGCCCTCGCAGAGCGCGACGTCGGTCGAGGTGCCCCCCATGTCGAGCGTGAGCACCCGCTCGAAGCCCGAGAGCCGCGCCGCCGCGACGGCGCCGGAGACCCCCGCCGCCGGCCCCGAGAGCAGCGTCGCGACCGGGAGCCGGGCGGCGCGCTCCACGCCGGCGCCGCCGCCGTCGGACTGCACGATGTGCAGCCGGCCGGCGCCGCGCCGGGCGAGCCCGTCGGAGAGGCCCTGCAGGTAGCGGCCCATCAGCGGCCCGACGTAGCTGTTGAGGGCCGTCGTGGCGGTGCGCTCCACCTCGCGGTACTCCGGCGACACCTCGCAGGAGAGCGAGAGGTAGAGCCCCGCGGCCGCGGCCGGCGCGGAGAAGAGCCGCTCGAGATCGGGGTTGGCGTAGGAGTAGAGAAGCGAGACGGCGAGCGACTCGGCGCCCCCCGCGAGCGCCCGCCCGACGACCTCCTCGACCTCGCCCGCGGCCGGGGGGAGAGCGATCTCGCCCGCGGGGGTGAGCCGGGCCGTGAGCTCGAAGGTGAGCTCCCGGGGCGCGATCGGCCCGGGGCTCTCGGGCTCGAGCTCGTAGATGTCGCGGCGCGTCTGCCGGCCGATCGCGAGCAGGTCGCGCATCCCGGCGGTGGTGACGAGCGCCGTCCGGGCGCCCCGGCGCTCGAGCACGGCGTTGGTCGCGACGGTCGTGCCGTGCACGACGAGCGCCGGCGCCCGCGGCCCCGAGAGGCCGAGCTCGTCGAGCCCTGCGAGCACGGCGCGGGAGGGGTCGTCGGGGGTGGAGGGACGCTTGTGGACGCGGATCGCCCCGTCGTCCCAGAGGAGGAAGTCCGTGAACGTGCCGCCGACGTCGACGCCGAGCACGCGCCCGGCGGCAGCCCGCCCCTCCGCCCGCCGGTCGGACATCTCTCCCCCTTCGCGTGCCAGCGCAATTCTATCCGGGGGACCGGGCCGGGCCGCCGGCGCCGGGCCGGGAGACGCCTTGATCCTCGCCGGGGGCGTTGATAGCGTCAGTCGGCCGGCCCGCAGCGCCGGACGCGAACCCGCCGGGGAGACGCCTCGATGCCCGACACCTACTCCGTGGAGCCCCGCGCCACTCTCGGCAAGCGCGTGGCCCGCCTGAGGCGGGCGGGGGTGCTCCCCGCCAACGTCTTCGGCCGGGGCATCGATTCGGTCGCCGTCCAGATCGAGGAGCGGGCGGTGCGGGAGCTGCTGCAGGCCCACGGCCTGAACACGCTGATCTCGCTCCAGATCGCCGGCGAGGACGCGCCGCGCCCGGTCGTGGTGCGCGACGTCGGGCGGCACCCCGTCACCCGGACGCCGCTCCACCTCGACTTCTACCAGGTCGATCTCGAGCGGACGATCACAGGCTCCGTGCCGGTGCACGTGACCGGCGAGTCGCCGGCGGTCCGCGATCTGGGCGGGATATTGCTCGTCGGCTCCGACTCGGTGCAGGTCGAGGCGCTCCCGGCCGACATGCCGAACTTCGTCACCGTCTCCATCGAGCCGCTCGCCGAGCTCGACGACGAGATCACCGTGGCGGACCTTGAGATCCCCGAGACGATCACGGTGCTGAGCGACCCCCACCAGATGCTCGTGCGCATCACCCGCCCGCGCGGCACGGCCGCCGACGAGGAGGAGGAGGCCGAGGGCGAGGAGGGCGAGGCCGAGGGCGAGGAGGGCGAGGCCGAGGGCGGGGAGTCGCCGGCAGCCGCGTCCGAGGGAGAGGGCTCCTAGCCGCCCGGGCCCCCCGCCGGCCGGCCCTTCCCGGGGCCTCCGTCTCGCGCCGCGTCGGTCCGGAGCTGCCCGCAGGCCGCGGCGATCTGCGCGCCGCGCTCCACGCGCACGGTGGCCGCTATCCCGGCGGACTGCAGCTCGCGCTGGAAGGCGCGAACGCGCCCGCGGCGCGGGCGCCTCAGGCCGAGCCCGGCGACCGGGTTGTAGGGGATCAGGTTCACGTGCGCCCGCTCCCCGCGGAGCCGCCCCGCCAGGCGCCGGGCCTGCTCCGGATCGTCGTTGACCCCCTCGAGCAGCGCGTACGCGAAGCTCACCCGGCGCCCGGTGCGCTCCCGGTAGCGCCGGGCGGCCTGGATCAGCCCGTCGATGGTGACGCGGCCGGCCGTGGGCACCAGCCGCCGCCTGAGCTCGTCGTCGGGCGCGTGGAGGGAGATGGCGAGCCCGAGCGGGAGCCCCTCCTCGGCGAGCCGGGCGAGGGGACCCGTCAGGCCGACCGTGGAGATCGTCACCGCGCGCGGAGAGAGCCCGAGCCCCTCCGGCGCCACCATCCAGCGGATCGCGCGCATCGTTGAGCGGTAGTTCGCGAGCGGCTCCCCCATCCCCATGAAGACGACGTTGCTGACGCGCCGCTCGCGGTGCACGTGCAGGACCTGCGCGAGGATCTCCGCGGGGCGCAGGTTGCGCGCGAGCCCCTGCAGCCCGGTCGCGCAGAAGACGCAGGCCATCGCGCAGCCGAGCTGCGTGGAGACGCAGACCGTGGTGCGGCCCGCCCGGGCGCCGCCGGCCGCGTCGGGGTCGTAGGCCATCCGCACGGCCTCCACCATGCCGCCCGAGCCGAGATCGAAGAGGAGCTTCGAGGTCTCCCCGCCGTCGGCCTCCGTCTCCAGCGCGACGCGGGGCGGCGCGAGCGAGTAGCTCCCCCCGAGGCGGTCCCTGAGCCCCTGCGGGAGGTCGGTCATCTCGGAGAAGTCGGTGGCGCCGCCCCGGAGCGCCCAGCGCGCCACCTGCTCTGCGCGGTACTCGGGCTCGCCCCAGCCCCGGAGGAGGTCGGAGAGCTCCCCGGGCGAGAGGTCGAGCAGCGCCGCAGGCGCCGCGTCACCTCCCCGAGGCGGCGCCTGGGCCGAGGAGGGCCCCGAGGGAGCGGGGGGGATGGTCACGTGGGCCAGCCTACGCGCTCGCCCGCGCGCCGTCTCCGAGGCGCGAGCCGATGAGGCGGGGGTCGCCGCGCAGGTACTCCTCGACGCCCATCGAGCGCCGGCCGGCGCGCTGGAGGCGGAGCAGCGCGAGCCCGCCCTCGCCGGTCGCCGCGACGGCGAGGGCGCGGCGCCCGGGGAGGAGGGGGGAGAGCGGCTCGCCGGAACCGGCCAGGACCGTGCCCCGCGGAG
>VYDC01000280.1:0-413 GCA_009843585.1 Chloroflexota bacterium
CCCCTAGCCGACGCCGAGCCGCGCGGCGAGCTCGAGCGTCTGCTCGGCCCGGCGCACGACGGCCACGTCCACGAACTCGCGCCCCCCGCCCTCCGCCGCGCCGGTGGTGGTCGCCCCGGAGCCGGCGCGTTCCGCCTCCTCCTGGGCGGAGACGACGGCGCGGGCGTGCGCGACCTCCTCCTCCGTCGGCGTGAAGGCCTCGTGGATCGCGGGGAGCTGCCGGGGGTGGATCGCGGACTTGCCGAAGTAGCCGAGCGCCCGCGCCTGCCCGGCCTCGCGCCGCAGCGCCTCCTCGTCGTCGAGCCGGGTGTGAACCGAGTCGATGGGCGGGCGCACGCCGGCGACCCGCGAGGCGAGGACGAGCCGCGAGCGGGCGTAGAGACTCTCGGTCCCTGAGGCGCCGGGACGGAGGT
>VYDC01000280.1:423-3675 GCA_009843585.1 Chloroflexota bacterium
GAAGTCGGCGGCGCCGTAGGCGAGCGCGAGCACGCGCGAATCCGCCGCCGCGATCTCCTCCGCGTGCCAGGCCCCCCTCGCGCTCTCGATGATCGGGATGAGCGCCACCGAGCCCGCCGGGAGCCCCCGCTCGCCCTCCGCGGCCGCGACCCAAGCCGCGACCTGGCGCACCTCGTCCGAGCTCTCGGTCTTGGGGAGGCGGATGCCGGCGAGCCCCGGGCCGACGACGGCCGCCACCTCGTCCCGGGCGAGCCCGGTCGAGAGGTGGTTGATGCGGACGAAGACGAGCGGACCCTCCTCGCCGGCGCGAGCTCCCACGGCCTCCGCCACGAGCTCCCGCGCGCGCCCCTTCTCCGGGAGCGGCACCGCGTCCTCGAGGTCGAGCACGACGGCGTCCGACCCCGCCCCCATGACGCGCTCAAGCAGCCGCTCGTTGTTCCCGGGGGCGTAGAGGTGGCTGCGGAGCGGGCGCAGCGCGGCGGGGCCGTCCGGCGGCTCGGGGGCCACGGGCTAGACGACGCCCTGCTCGCGGAGCTCCGCGAGCCGCTCCGGGCCCACGCCGAGCTCGCCGAAGACCTCCTCGTTGTCGGCGCCGCGCTCGCGGCCGGGGAAGCGGATCTCGCCCGGCGTCTCCGACATCCGGAACATCACGTTCTGCATGCGCAGCGGCCCGAGGTCGGGGTCGTCGACCGTGGTGATGGAGTCGAGCGCCTGGAACTGCGGGTCGTTGAGGATGTCCTCCACGTCGTAGATCGGCGCGACCGCGGCCTGCGCCTCCTCGAACTTCGAGACGACCTCATCGAAGTCGTGGCGGCCGATCCAGCTCCCGACCATCTCGTCGAGCTCGTCGGCGTGCCGCGCGCGGCTCACCCCCCCGGCGAACCACGGCTCGTCGATGACCTCGGGGTGTCCCACCAGGTGCATCACGCGCTCGGCGATCGCCTGCGCGCTGGTCGAGACGGCGACCCAGCGGCCGTCGCGCGTCTGGTAGGTGTTGCGGGGGGCGTTGTTGACGGAGCGGTTCCCCCGGCGGATCTGCTTGAGGCCCAGCTGCTGGAAGATCACGGGCTGGGCGCCGAGCACGGTCAGGATCGGCTCGATCAGCGCCAGGTCAATCACCTGGCCCCCGCCGCCCTGCGCGTCGCGCCAGTAGAGCGCGATGAGGAGCGCGTTCGCGCCGGCGAGGCCGGCGATGCCGTCGGCGAGCCCGAAGGGCGGGAGCGTCGGCGGCCCGTCGGGCTGGCCGGTGATGGCGGCGAAGCCGCTCATCGCCTCGGCGAGCGTGCCGAAGCCCGGCCGGCTGGCGTAGGGGCCGAACTGCCCGAAGCCGGTGCAGCGCATGATGATCAGGTCCGGGTTCAGCTCGTGGAGGCTCTCGGGCGAGAGATTCCAGCGCTCGAGCGTGCCCGGGCGGAAGTTCTCGATGAAGACGTCGGCCGTGCGGAGCAGCTCCCTCATCAGCTCCTGGCCGGTCTCGCTCGAGAGGTTGAGCGAGACGGCGCGCTTGTTGCGCGACATCTGCTTCCACCAGAGGCCGTGGCCGTCCTTGCTCTCCCCGTGATCGCGCACCGGATCGCCGCGCGTCGGGTGCTCGACCTTGATCACGTCGGCGCCGAAGTCGCCGAGCACCGTCGCCATCAGCGGCCCGGCGAAAAGCGTCGCGGCATCCACGACGCGCACGCCGGCGAGGCCCAGGGGGCCGCCCGGCGCCGCCGCTCCCTCGAGCGGGGGCACGGCTAGCCCGCCCCCGCCGCGTGGAGCCCGTGCGGGCGCCTGAGGAACTCCCCGTTGGTGCCGCCGAGCACCTCGCCGTCGCGGTACATCAGCTCGCCGCGCCTCAGCGTCATCACCGGCCATCCCTTCACCGGGTATCCCTCGAACGGTGTGAAGTCCTGCGCCGCGAGCAGCAGATCGGTGGTGATCGGCTGCTCCTTCTCCAGGTCGATGATGGCGAGGTCGGCGTCGGAGCCGACGGCGATCGTTCCCTTGCGCGGGTAGAGGCCGAAGGAGCGGGCCGGGCTCGCCGAGACCAGCTCGGCGACGCGGTGCAGCGGGAGCCCGCGCTTGTGGTGGCCGTCGGAGACGAGCAGCGGGTAGAGCAGCGCGGTGCCCCCGAATCCGGCCTTCGCGCCCCAGAGGTCGGCCTTGTCCTCCTCGAAGCAGCAGGCGTGGTCGGAGACGACGTGGTCGATGCGGCCGTCCATCACGCCGGCCCACAGCGCGTCGTTGTCCGACTTCTCGCGTATGGGCGGGTTGACCTTCCCGCGCAGGCCGCCGGCGGAGGTCTGCCAGGTGAGCGCGAGGTGGTGCAGCGTCGTCTCGAGCGTCAGGTCGGAGCCCGGGTGAGAGCGGCGGAACTCGTCGGCCGTCTGGAAGGCGAGCGCGCTCGAGAGGTGGAGGAAGTTGACCGGGCACTTCGTCGCCTCGATGAGGACGCCGGCCTCGCTGATGGCGAGCCGCTCGGTGAGCGGCGGCCGGGCGAGGTGGTATCCCTCGAGGCCGTCGATGCCCTTCTCCTGCACCTCCTCGATGAAGATCCGCAGGAGTTCTGACTGCTCGCAGTGCAGCGAGAGCGAGATGCGCCCCTCCCGGGCGTGCCTGGTCGCCGCCTCCCTGACGCGCACCATGTAGCGGTAGAGGTGGCCGAGGTCGTAGTTCTCGGACATCGTCAGGGCGCGGCCGTCGGTCGAGCTCCCCTCGAGGTTGAGCCCCTTGTAGAACATGAAGAACTTGAAGGAGCCGATGCCCTGCTCGACCAGCCAGTCGATCTCGTCGAGCTGGGAGTCCTCCATGATCCCGATGTGGTAGGAGAAATCGGTGTAGGCGTGCCCGCTCGTGCGCTCGATGACCAGGGGCAGGATCTCGCGGTAGGAGCCGCTCCGGTTCAGGTAGTGGCTCCCCGTCCGGAAGTAGCTGATCACCGAGGTCACGCCGCCGACGAGCGAGGAGCGCGTCTCGCTCTCCGCGTCCTCCTCGATGGGCCGGTAGATCCCGATGTGGAAGTGCGCATCGACCGCGCCGGGCGCGACCACGAGACCGCCCGCGTCGATGGCCTGCTCCCCGTCGGAGGCGGAAATCTCATCCTCGATGGCGGCGATGCGCCCGTCGCGGATGCCCAGGTCGGCGCGGACGGTGCCGACGTGCGGGATGACGAGATCCCCGCCGGTCACCACGGTGTCGAATCGCGCCACGCCCACACCCCCTTCGCCCCGGCCGCCTTCTGCGCGCAGCGGCCCGATGATACAGCCCGCC
>VYDC01000056.1 GCA_009843585.1 Chloroflexota bacterium
CCCTGGAGCCGGGCGAGGAGCGGGGTGCGCGCCGGGTGGTCGCCGCCGACTTCGTGGAGACCGAGCCCGGCGAGGGCGGCGGCACCGGCATCGTGCACGTCGCGCCCGCCTTCGGGGAGGACGACTACGACGTCGGTCGCGAGGAGTCGCTGCTCTTCGTTCAGCATGTCGCCCCCGCAGGCGAGTTCGTGGGCGGCCCCTTCTCGGGCCGCTTCGCGAAGGATGCCGATGCCGAGATCATCGCCGACCTCGAGCGCCGCGGGCTGCTCTGGCAGGCGGGCACCATCCACCACACCTACCCGTTCTGCTGGCGGTGCGGAACGCCCGTCCTCTACTACGCGAAGCCCTCCTGGTACATCCGCACGACGGCGGTGCGCGACGCGCTGGTCGCCCACAACCGCGAGCAGGTCAGGTGGGTGCCGGCGAACGTCCGCGACGGCCGATTCGGCGAGTGGCTGCAGTCCAACGTCGACTGGGCGGTCTCGCGCGAGCGCTACTGGGGCACGCCTCTCCCGCTCTGGTCCTGCGAGCGCTGCGGCGGGATCGAGTGCATCGGCTCGTTTGAGGAGCTCCGGGAGCGCTCGGGCGCGGAGGCCGAGATCGAGGACCCGCACCGACCCTACGTCGACGAGGTCACGATCCCGTGCCGGGCGTGCGGCGCGGAGATGCGGCGCGTCCCCGAGGTTGCCGACGCCTGGTTCGACTCCGGCGCCATGCCGTACGCGCAGTGGCACTACCCCTTCGAGCGCGAGGAGACGTTCCGGGCGCGCTACCCGGCCGACTACATCTGCGAGGGGATGGACCAGACGCGCGGCTGGTTCTACACGCTGCACGCGCTCGCGACGCTGCTCCACCGGGCCGAGGCCGTCCCGGAGGGGATCGCCTTCCGCAACGTGATCTCGGTGGGGATCATCCTCGACGGCGACGGTCAGAAGATGGCGAAGTCGCGCGGCAACGTCGTCGATCCCTTCGAGGTCATCGACGAGCACGGCGCCGACGCGACGCGCTGGTACATGTACACCGCGGCGCCGCCCGGCAACTCGCGGCGGTTTTCCACCGATCTCGTGGGGGAGAGTTCGCGGCGCGTCCTCTCCACGCTCTGGAGCACCTACTCGTTCTTCGTCACCTACGCGAACCTCGCCGGCTTCGACCCGCAGGCGCCGCCTCCGCTGGAGGCGCGCACCGATCTCGACCGCTGGGTGCGCTCGGAGCTGCACCGCACCGTCGCGCGCGTCACCGAGGGTCTGGAGGCATACGAGCCGGCCGACGCCGCCCGCCCCATCGCCGAGTTCGTGGATCAGCTCTCCAACTGGTACGTGCGGCGCAGCCGCCGGCGCTTCTGGCGCTCGAACGACTCCGCCGACACGCGGGCGGCGCTCGCCACGCTCTACGAGTGCCTGACCACGCTGGCGCGGCTCGTGGCGCCGTTCATGCCCTTCGTCGCCGACGAGCTCCACCAGAACCTGGTGCGGGGCCGCCTCGCGGGGGCGCCGGACTCCGTCCACCTCGATGGCTGGCCGGAGGTCGACCGGGAGGCGATCGACGCCCTCCTGGCGGAGGAGATGGCGGTGGTGCAGCGGATGGTCTCGCTCGGGCGCGGCGCGAGACAGCGCGCGCAGGTGCGCGTTCGGCAGCCGCTCTCCCGCGCGGTCCTGATCCCGCGCTCGGCGCGGGAGCGTCAGGCGCTCGAGCGCCTGCGCTCGGAGATCGCCGAGGAGCTCAACGTGAAGAGCGTCGACGTCGCGGAGGAGGCCGGCGACCGCGTGGTCTACCGCCTGCGCCCGCACCTTCCAACGCTCGGTCCCCGGCTCGGCCCGGCGGTGGCCCCGCTTCGCGAGGCGCTCGCCGGGGCCGACGCGCCGGCGGTCGTGGCGCGCATGCGCGCGGGCGAGCCCGTGGAGATCGGGGGCGTCACGCTGGCTGCGGGCGAGATCGTCGTCGATGTCGAGCCGAGCGAGGGCTGGGCCGCCGCCGAGGAGTCGGGCTACACGGCGCTGCTCGATCTCGAGGTGACCCCGGATCTGGCGGCGGAAGGGACGGCGCGCGAGATCGTCCGGCACCTGCAGGAGCTGCGCCGCTCCGCCGGGCTCGACGTCGCAGCCCGCATCCACGTCCGCTACCGGGCGTCGGCGGCGGTCGCGAGCGCCGTGCGCGCGCACGGGCGCTGGATAGCGGAGGAGACGCTCGCACTCAGCCTCGAGCCGGCCGGCGGAGACGGCGCGCCGGCCGTGGACGGCGCCGCGCGCACCGCTGTCCGCATCGACGGCGGCGAGGTCCTGCTCGCTCTCACGCCCGCGACCTGATCCCCCTCGTTGCGCGCCCGGCGCCGCCTCTCGGCGGTCCGCCCGGTCGAGGTGGCGGCACGCAGCGAGGGCGGGCTCGACCTCGTCGGTGAGCCGGGCGACCGTGGGCGCCGGTCGCCCCGCCCGCTCGGGCGCTCGACCGCACGTCGGCGCTCCACCATCCTAGACGGGCGGCGACGTCGATCGCGGAGGGACCATGCCCGGGAGAGGCGCCGAGGGATCCGGGTCCGACCCGGGCGCGCGGACCGTGGCGGCCCCGCCCGTCTACGAGCGCATCGTCGTCAAGGTGGGCACCAACCTGCTGACGGCGGGCGGGGAGAGCATCGATCACCTTGCGCTCCGCCGCGTGGTGGGCCAGGTCGCGGCGCTGCGCCGTGGCGGGGCCGACGTCATCCTGGTGAGCTCCGGGGCCATCGCGGCCGGGCGGCAGCGGCTGGGGGAGCACGCCGGGCGCAGCGACGTCCGCTCCCGGCAGGCGCTCGCGGCCGTCGGGCAGGGGCGCCTGCTGGCGGCGTGGGACCGGCACAGCGAGGCGGAGGGGATCGTGGTGGCTCAGGCGCTCCTGACGCGCACCGACCTAGCCGACCGGCGCGGCTACCTCAACGCGCGCACCACGCTGCTCACGCTCCTCGACCGGGGCGTGCTCCCCGTGGTCAACGAGAACGACGTCGTCGCCGTCGACGAGATCCAGGACTCGGTGCTCGGGGACAACGACGCCCTCTCCGCGCAGGTGGCCAACCTCGTCGACGCCGACCTCCTGCTCATCCTCACCGACATCGGCGGCCTCTACACCGCCGATCCCTCCCGCGACCCGGAGGCGACCCTGATCGAGTGCGTGAGCAGCATCGACGACGGCATCCGCGAGGCGGCGCGCGGGACCCCCGGCCGGCTCGGCCGCGGCGGGATGGTGACGAAGGTCGAGGCGGCGGAGGTCGCCACCGCCTACGGCGCGCACGTCGTGATCGCCGACGGCCGCCTCGACGACACGGCGCTGCGCGTCGCCCGCGGCGAGGGGGTGGGGACCCACTTCCTCCCGCGCGGCTCCCGCCTCGACGGCCGCCGGCGCTACCTGCTCTCCGGGCTGCACGTCCGGGGGCTGCTGCTCATCGACGAGGGGGCGGCGCGCGCTCTCGCCGAGTCGGGGACGTCGCTGCTCCCGGCCGGCGTGGTCGGCGTCGAGGGGGAGTTCACGCGGGGGGACGTCGTGCGGGTCGAGACGGAGTCGGGTCGACGCGTCGCGACCGGGATCGCCAACTACGACGCCGCCGAGATCAGCCGCATCCGCGGACTGCGGTCGAGCCGCATCGCGGAGGTGCTCGGCCACGAGTACGGCGAGGAAGTCGTCCACCGCAACAACCTGGTCC
>VYDC01000070.1:0-639 GCA_009843585.1 Chloroflexota bacterium
TCCCTGGCGCGCGCCTTCCACTCGACCCGCTTACGCGTCTACCGCTCGCGCGACGTCGCGGGCGTCGAGCTCGGCGGCGCGCTCAAGAACGTGATCGCCATCGCGAGCGGCATCGTCGACGCGCTCGGCTACGGCGACAACGCGAAGGCGTCGATCCTGACGCGGGGCCTCGCGGAGATGACGCGGCTCGGCGTCGCCGCCGGCGCGGAGCCGTCGACCTTCTACGGCCTCGCCGGCGCGGGCGACCTGGTCGCGACCTCCTACGCCCCGCGCTCGCGCAACCGGCGGCTCGGCGAGCTGCTCGGCCGGGGCGTCGCGCTCGACGAGGCGCTCGCGACGCTCGCCGAGACGGCCGAGGGGGTGGTCACGACGCCGGCGGCCCTCGTGCTGGCCCGCCGGCACGGCGTGGAGATGCCGATCGCCGAGGGGCTGTCGGGGATCCTCGCGGGTACCTCCTCGCCCGCGGAGGTCGTGCGCTCGCTGATGGAGCGGGAGTCGGGGCCCGAGCTCCCGGAGGGGATCGCCTCGCTGGCCGCGTCGGGCGGGGCGGGATGACGACCCCCGACGGCGGTGGCGGCTGGGACGAGCCGCCCGGCCCGGTTCCCCCTCCGGGCGAGTTCGGGGAGCCGGGATCCGGGG
>VYDC01000070.1:649-3641 GCA_009843585.1 Chloroflexota bacterium
GCGCCGTGGCGCCGGAGGAGGTCCTCGCCGAGCTCGAGGCGGGCGGCCCGCTCCCCGCGCGCGATCGGCTGCGCGCTCTCTCCGTGCCGCCGGACGAGGTGGTCGCGCGCTTCGTCGGGCTCTGGCCGCGCCTCGATCCCGAGCGCCGCCGCACGCTGCTCACGGCGCTGATGGAGCTGACCCAGGAGGACGCCACCCTCGACTTCCACCGCCTCTCGCTCACCGCCCTGCTCGACTCCGACGTCGCGACGCGCATCCTCGCCGTGCGGGGGCTCCGGGAGGAGGAGCGGCCGGAGTACCTGCGTCTGCTGCTCGACCGGCTCGGCGAGGACGACGAGCCCGCGGTGCGAGCCGAGATCGCCGACGCGCTCGGGCGCTTCGTCGTCTCGATGGAGTTCGGGATGCTCGACGAGGGCGACGCCTCGCTCCTCGCCGGGGGGCTGCGCGAGCTCGCGGAGGACGTCACCGAGCCCGACGAGCTCCGCGCCCGGGCGCTCGAGGCGCTCGGCGCCTCGAGCGAGGAGTGGGTGAGCGAGCTGATCGCCGACTTCTACCAGGCCGGGAGCGACCGGCTCCGGCTCGGCTCGCTCCGCTCGATGGGGCGCAACGCGCGCGACGAGTGGCTGCCGCTCCTGCTCGCGTGCTTCGAGGAGGAGGACCCGGAGCTGCGCGCCGCGTCCGCGATCTCCGCCGGGGCGCTCCTGCTCGACGACGCCGTCGACCCGCTGCTCCTGCTCGCGCTCGGCGACGGCGAGAGGGAGGTGCAGCTCGCCGCCGTCGCCGCCCTCGGCGAGATCGGAAGCTCGCTCGCGATCACCGTGCTCCGCAGGCTCGCTCGCGAGGGGCCGCCCGAGTGCGCCGACGCGGCCGTGGCGGCGCTCTCCCGCGCGGAGATGGTGCCGCTCGGCGGTCCGGAGGGCGCACCGGCGGAGGGCCGGGAGGAGGAGCCGTGAGGCGTGCCCGGCAGCCGCGTCGCCGCACCGTGGCCGCCGGCGGGGTCGTCTACCGCCGCGCCGGCCCGCAGGTCGAGGTCGTGCTGGTCGGGCGCTCCGAGCAGGGGCTGTGGGCCCTCCCCAAGGGGCGGCCGGAGGTCGGGGAGTCGCTCCCGGAGACCGCCCGCCGCGAGGTGGAGGAGGAGACCGGCCTGCGCGTCGAGATCGTGCGGCCGATAGGCGAGATCCGCTACGCCTACATGACGCGCCGGGGCGCCCGGGTCTCCAAGGTGGTCCACCACTACCTGATGACCGCCTCGGGAGGCGACACGGAGGATCACGACTACGAGTACGACCTCGTGGAGTGGGTGCCGGCGCCCCGGGCGCTCGGTCGGCTGACCTACGATAACGAGCGGGACATGCTCCGCCTGGCGCTCGAGTTCATCGCGCTCGAGAGCCCGCGCGGCGGCTCGGAGGAGGCGGCCGGGTGACGAGGACGGCGCCCCGGGTCATCGCGCGCGGCCGGCTCGTGCGTCTCCGCGAGAAGCACCTCGACGACGCCGAGCGCGACTTCGGCTGGCGCTCCGACGCCGAGCTCGCCGCCTTCGACGCGGTGCCGCCGCTCTCCATCTCCTTCCGGAGCTTCGTGGCGACGCTCGCCGAGGAGCTCGAGAGCCCGGGCGCGACCCGCCGCGTCTTCGCCATCGAGGAGACCGCCGGCTCCCGGCACATCGGCAACGTCATGTACTACGGCTACGACAGGGAGCGCGCCGAGGGGGAGCTCGGCATCACCATCGGCGACCGCGACTACTGGGGCCGGGGCTACGGCTCGGAGGCGGCGCGCCTGCTCCTGGACCACCTCTTCGACGAGCTGGGGCTGCGGCGCGTCTACCTGCACACGCTGACCTGGAACCACCGGGCCCAGGGCGCCTTCCGGAAGGCGGGGTTCCGGCGCGTGCGCACGGTCCACCGCATGGGCCACGACTTCGTGCTGATGGAGGCCTACCCCGGGACCGGCTAGACGCGCGCCCCGCCCCGCTCAGCTCGGTGGCGGCGCCGGGTTGGCGAGCCCCCGCATCAGCTCCGCCGGGACCAGCTCCGCGAGCTCGGCGACGCTCCCGCGCTCCGGCGTGTTGATGGAGCGCAGTGGCTGCGCCTCGTGCGCGAGCGAGACGCGGCCGGAGCCCACGTAGAAGACGCAGCCGTTGATGTCCCAGGCCTGATCGGTGCAGAGGTAGGCGACCATCGGTGCCACATGGGCCGGGTCGGCGCGGGTCGGCTCCGCGGAGAGCGGGGCGATCCCGGACGAGGAGCGCGCCGAGCGCGCGCTCTGCGGCACCGACTGCGTCATGCGGGTCTCGGCGGTGGGCGCGACGGCGTTCGAGGTGACGGCGTAGCGCCCGAGGTCGAGGGCGAGGCAGCGCGCCATGCCCGCGATCCCGGCCTTCGCCGCGCCGTAGTTCGCCTGGCCGGAGTTGCCCACGAGTCCCGAGCTCGAGCTGAAGCCCACGAGGCGCCCGAACCGCTGCTGGCGCATGAGCTGGGAGGCCGGCCGGACGACGTGGAAGTAGCCGGCGAGGTGGACGGCCATCACCTCGTGCCACTCCTCCTGCGTCATGTTGAAGATCATCCGGTCGCGGAGGATCCCGGCGGCGTGGATCACGGCGTCGATGCGGCCGAACTCCTCGACCGCGCGCCGCACCATCGCCTCGCCCCCCTCGGGCGTCGCGACGCTCCCGGCGTCGGGGACGGCCGATCCGCCGGCGTCGACGATCGCCTGCGCCACCTCCTCCGCCGGCCCGGCCGAGCCCCCGGTGCCGTCGAGGTTGACGCCCGGGTCGTTCACCACCACGTTCGCGCCGAGCCGGCCGAGCAGGAGCGCCACCTCCCGCCCGATGCCGCCCGCCGCCCCGGTCACCAGGGCCGTCCGGCCCGCGAGTGCCGTCATCGTGTCGCTCCCCTCGCCCCGCGCGCTCCTCCGGCGCCCGCTCCCCGCGTCGCCGTCCCGCGAGCGCCCGCGGGGTCAGGTCGCGGCCCGGCACCTCGAGGTCCTCCGGCGG
>VYDC01000003.1 GCA_009843585.1 Chloroflexota bacterium
GAGGACGACGTGCTCGGGGGGCATGCCCTCGAGCGGGCGCAGTTCCTCGGCGCGGGTCGCGACGGGGTCGCCCGCGGCCTCCTGCTGCGGGTCGTGGCTCACCACGAGCTCGTAGAGGCCGCCGTCCTCCCCGAGCACGACGCAGCCGTAGTCACCCGGGAGCTCGCCGGCGGGGTCAACCTCGATGGCGCAAGCGAACATCGCCCCGGGGAAGGAGGGAAACTCGCCCACCGCGCGAGCGGCGCGGGGGAGCAGCTCCAGCAACTCGCGCGCGGCGCGCTCGACCACCGCGTCGGCGTGCGAGCGATTCGCCCGCGCCTCGGTCCGCCGCCCCTCGTGCTCGCTCATCGCTCCCGTCCCCCGCGCGCCCACGTGCCCGCCGCCCATGATAGGAGCGCAGCCTGCCCTGCGGGCCGGCTGCGGCCGGGCGGCACCCTCCTGCTGATAGTCCTCGTGCTCTACTTCGTGCCGACGGCGGTCGCCGTGAACGGGCGTCGCCTGGGTGATCGCTCTCGTCTGGGCGGTCTACCGCGAGCCGACGGGCCCCCGCGCGTAGCCCTCCCCGGCGACGCGGCCGCCCGCGCCGGGCCCGCCCCGGCAACGACTCCCGTATCATGGGCGGCGCCGCGCCGTGGCACGCTCCCCCGAACGCCCGCAGGCTCCCGGTCCGCGGTCGCGGCGGCCGGACGAGGCAACGCTGACGCGGGCTTGCGCGCCTATGGCTATCTGGGTCGGTCGCTACGCGATGGTCGGGGGGGAGCCGCACGAGGCGAGCCCCTGGCTCGTCGACCGCAGACGGGCGGGCACGGGCGAACCAGTGCGCCTCGTCGTGCTCGCCGAGCCCTCGGACGAGCGCTCAGAGCCCTACTGCGCGGAGGTCGCCGAAGCGGTCGCCGATCTCTTCGGCCGCGACCCGCTCTCGCTGACCGGGGCCATGCTCCGGGCGCTCCGCCAGACGCACGTCAACCTGGCGGAGTGGAACCGTCGCTCGCTCGCCGAGCACCAGGTCGCCGTCGGGGTGACCTGCGTCGCGATCCGGGGCGAGGAGGCGACACTGGCCCTCTGCGGGCCGGGGCCCGCCTACTACGGCGGCCCCGACGGGGTGGAGCGCATCACCACCGAGGGGACGCCCGGCCGAGGCCCGCTCGGAGGGCCCGGGCCCGTCGAGCCGCACTTCCGGACGCTCGCGTTCTCGGGCGCGTCGAAACTCCGCCTGACGAGTTCCGCCGAGTCGGTCGCCGGCGAGCAGCAGGTCGGCCGGGCCGTCTCCTCCGGACCCGAGCGCACGCTGGGCGACCTGTACGCCCTGACGCGCGACATGCGCGACATGAGCGCCGTGCTGCTCGCCGACCTCGACGTGGCCGAGCAGGACGTCGCAGCACTGGAATGGGCGCCGGACGATCTCCACCGCCCGGGGCACCCGACCGTCGACTCGGGGATGCAGGCGCTCGGCGCTCCGCCCAGGCGGGACGCGCTCCCGGTCGTCCGGGAGCCGGCGCGCGGCGTCGGCACAGGAGCCCTCGCCGGCGGACTACCCTGGGGGTTGATCGCCGGCGCCTTCACCGCGGTGATCGCGGCCGCCCTCTTCGCGGGCCTGATCCTGCTCCCTCTGCTTCAGGACGACCAGGAGAGGCGCCTCGCCGAGCTGCTCGAGCAGGGGAGCGCGGGCCTCCGGAGCGTCGAGGAGGCGCGGGCTCGGGGCGACCCCGCCTCCGAGCGCGCCGCGATGGAGGAGACGCGGTCGACACTCGAGCGGGCGCGCGCGCTGGCCGAGGAGGATCCCCGCGTCGACGATCTGTTCGCGCAGCTCGAGGCGGCGCGCATCAGGCTCGATGCCGTCATCGACGTCTCCGAGCTCGCGCGAGTGGCGACCCTAGACGGGATCATCACCGCCCCCGCCCAGCCGGAGGCGCTGGTCGCGGGCGGGGGCGCGCTGTGGCTGCTAGAGCGGGGCAGCGGCCGCGTCGTCCGGCTCGACCCGGCGGGCACCGCCGCGCCGGAGCGCGTCTACAGCCCCGGGGCGGAGTACGGCCTCACCCGCGGGCGGGCCGCCCGGGCGATGGCCTGGGACGAGCAGCGCGGGCGGCTCCTGGTGATCGACGAGGGGCGCTCGCTCTTCGCGATCCCCGGGGAGGCCGGGGGCGCTCCCCGTCCCCTGCTCCTGCGCGGCTCGGAGGACATGCGCTCCGTCGAGGCGATAGCGGCCTACAGCGGCAACCTCTACGTGCTCGACCCTGAAGGCGGCGAGATATGGCGCTACGTGCCCGCCGGCGAGGGTTTCGACTCCGAGCGGCAGGGTCTGCTCGGCACGGCCGAGATCGGGACGGCGCTCGCGCTCGCCGTCGACGGCGACGTCTACCTGCTCGAGACCGTCGCGCTGCGCCACTTCCGGCTCGGGGAGGAGCTCTCCCCGCTCTTCGGGGGCATCGACGCCTTCCCCGAGGCCGCCGCCGGGATCGCCGCCGACCCCGCGCGCGGGCTCATCTACGTCGGCGATCGCGAGCGCCGACGCATCGTAGTGACCGAGCGCGGCGGGGACTTTCTCCGGCAGTACCGACACGTCGACTTCGACGACCTGCGCGGCATCGCCCTCGCCGAGGACGGCTTGACCCTCTACGTCCTGACCGGCCGCAGCATCTACAGCTTCGATCCGATCGCCGAGACCGAGTCGCTCCGCGGCCAGCCGGCCGGGGAGTGAGGGGGGAGCCGCCTGTGCGCATCCTCGCCATCGAGACATCCTGCGACGAGACGGCGGCCGCCGTGGTCGAGGACGGGCGCCGGATGCGCTCCTCGGTGGTCGCCTCGCAGGACCAGATCCATGCCGAGACGGGGGGCGTGGTGCCGGAGGTGGCGGCCAGGCAGCACCTGCGCGACCTGATGCCGGTCGTGCGGCGGGCGCTCGAGCAGGCGGGTTGCGGCTGGGCAGATCTCGACGCCGTCGGAGCGACGGCCGGCCCCGGCCTCCCCGGCGCGCTCGCCGTTGGCTTCGCGGCCGGACGCGCCATCGCCTTCGCCCGCTCCCTGCCGCTCATCCCGGTCGACCACATCGAGGGCCATGTGTGCGCCACCTGGCTCGGTGAGGAGGAGCCGCTGCTCCCCGCGCTCGCCCTGGTCGTGTCGGGCGGCCACACCGAGCTGCTTCTGATGGAGGACCACGGGCGCTTCCTGCGCCTCGGGGGGACCCGCGCCGACGCCGCCGGCGAGGCCTTCGACAAGGTCGCGCGACTGCTCGGGCTCGGCTACCCGGGCGGTCCCCCGATCTCGCGGCTCGCCGCGACGGCCGAGGAGCGCGCGCTGCGGCTGCCGCGCGCCTGGCTCCCCGGCACCGACGACTTCTCCTTCTCGGGGCTCAAGACGGCGGTGCTGCGCGTCGCGCGGGATGCCGACCCTCCGGACGCGGCCGAGATCGCCTGGGCCTTCGAGGAGTCGGTCGCGGACGTGCTCTCCCGCAAGGCGGCGCGCGTCGCCGCCCGCGAGGGGGTGCGCTCGCTCCTTGTCGCGGGAGGCGTCGCCGCGAACGGGCGGCTCCGAGAGCGGCGCGCTGAGCGCA
>VYDC01000039.1 GCA_009843585.1 Chloroflexota bacterium
CGACGGCGTCGGCGCCGCGCACCGCCTCCTCGCCCCACCCGAAGTAGCCCGACGCCATCTCGAAGACGTAGTGCCGCGCGGCGGCGCGCTCGTCGGGGAGCATCCCGCCCTCCCCCGACCCGATCGCCGTGTCGAGCTCTGAGGAGAGCCGGGCGAGAGCGGCCTTCGCCGGGGCCGAGAGCGCTCCGAACGACATGTGCGAGACGTAGAACGGGAGCGAGAGCACGAGCGGCCGCGCCGCGCCCCGACCGATGGTGGTGGCGAGGGCGACCTCCTCGGAATCGAGGAGCGGTTGCCGGGCGAGCTGCGCCGGGAGCAGCAGCACGTCCTCCCAGGAGGGCCGGAGCGGGAGGGAGGTGCCCATCGCCGACACCGGCGCGGCGCCGGAGGAGAGCCCCTGCAGGTACTCGTAGGCGCGAAGACCACCGTCGTGCCGCCGCGCCCAGCGCGCCAGGTACCCGGCGTCGTGATCGCGGGGGAGCGCCGGCACCTGCTCGGCGTCGACCTGCACCTCCCCGCTGCGGATGCGCGCGGGGTAGACGGCGACGCGCTCCGCGGGGTCGTAGCGTGAGATCCCGGTGTGGAGATCGAAGTCGTAGCCGTGCAGCGGGCAGACGATGTCGTCGCCGCGGACCGATCCGTCGCCGAGCTGCCCGCCCCGGTGCGGGCAGCGGTTCTCCAGCAGGTGGGGCCCGCAGCCCTCCCGCGAGCAATCGGCGAGGGCGAGGTCGCGCTCGTTCACGCGCACCGTGACGGGGCGACCCGCGGGCAGCTCGGCGGCAGCCATCACGGTCACCCAGCGCGGCACCCGGCGCCCCCGTCCTCGGCCGGCGGCAGGGCCCGCGCGCCGGAGGACGGAGTGTCGCACACCGCCATGCGAGCACCAAACGGGGCCCGGCTCACCGCCGCCGGCACGACCGCCCGACGGCTACGCGTCGAGCAGGCCCAGGGCGGCCCCGACCGCCGAGCGCAGGAAGGCGTCGAGCTGCGAGGCCTGCGCGGCCGCCGTCGGGGCCGCCTCGAGATCGCTCCCGAGCAGGAGGGCGCCCATCCAGCCCTCGGTGTGCCAGCGACCGCCGCCCGCGAGGACCGGCAGGCTGGCCGCCGGCGGGTAGGGCCACGGCGTCACGTAGAAGTACGGCTCCGGGTAGCCCTCGTCGCCGGGCTGCATCCCGACGCCGACGCTCCGCGCCTCCTCCGGGTCGAGGCCGGGGTCGAGCACCAGCAGCGTCGCCAGGTCCAGGTGGTGCGGCCAGAGCCGGAGGGGGGAGGCGTCGTCGCGGGAGGCGGAGACGGCTCCGAGCGCCGCCGAGGCGGCAACGTAGTAGCGCGCGAGCTCGGCGAGCGCCGAGGAGTCGCCTGCATCCAGGAGACCGCCCGCCCCGCACGGAGGCGGCGGGTACTCCTCCGCCTCCGCGAGCGGGCGGGCGAGCGGCGCCCCGGTGAGCTCGGCGGCGCGCTCGGCGAGCCATGAGAAGAGTTCGTCGAGCGAGCGCCCTCCGGCGGCGAGCTCGGCGAGCGGCTCGTCCCCTCCCGCGGGCAGCACCAGGACGCGGAGGTCGGCCGGCCGGAGAGCGACGCGGAAGGGGCCCCGGCCGGGAAGCGCGGCGCTCACCATCGCGCGGAGAGAGTCGTCCCAGGTGTAGGCGCTGTGGCTCCAGTCGGGGAGCGGGGAGGCGAGCGACCGCGGCACGGAGGCGACGACCTGCGCCGCGCAGTGCAGCTGCTCGCGCGCCGCGGCGAGCTCCGCCGCCGCGCGCCCGCCGAGCAGCTCCCAGCGCTCTCCGGCGCTTCCCACGGCACCCCCCCTCCCGCCTGCCGCGCACGGCCGGGCCGGGAGCAGGCATGGTAGCCGCTCCCCGGGCGGAGGGTCATCGACGCCGCCGGCCGATAGACTGCGGCATCGTCCGGGCCCGGGGACCGCGGGGAGCGCCGGCGATGCGTGGAGAGACGGGGCCGGGCACGGACGACCGCGCCCGGGAGGCGGGCGGGGTCGCGGGGGCGCTGATCCTGGCGGCGCTGGCGCTGCTGGCGGCCGCGTGCTCGGGCGAGGGGAGCGGGACCGCCGCGCCCGGGGACGCCGGCGCCCGGGAGCGCTCCACGCTGCTGCGGGAGGTCCTCGCCCGCTCGGCCGTCGAGGCCTACGGGCGCACCGCCGCCGTCTCACGGCAGCCGCGCGACCGCTTCCTGCGCGAGATCGTCGGGCGGGCGGGCGTGCTCGAAGAGGCGCAGCGGGCCGGCCTCCCGCTCGATCTGCTCGCCGACTCCTACGTCGCCACGGCCGGCGCCGGCTCGGCCGCGGGGGTGGAACTCCTCGACGTTCGCGACGAGCGGGTGGCCCGCGCCCTCGCTGCCGTGCTGGCGAGGGGCGGCACGCCCTCGCACCGCTGCGCCGCCTCGGAGGCGCCGCTCGCCGGGGAGAGCGGGTGGCTGCTCACCTGCACCCCGGTCGAGCCCCCGGGCCAGCAGCTCTTCATCGCCGTGGTGTCGACGGGGGAGATCGTGATCGTCGCCCAGGAGAGCGGCCCGCGAGCGGACCACGTGGCGGCCGCGCTCGTCGCGGAGCTGCGCGAGGCCGCATCCGGCGAGTAGGACGCCACGCCGGCCCTGCCCGCCTCCGCGGCCGCGGGCCGGCTCACGGCGTCGCGCGCCCGGCCTCGTCCAGGAAGCGGAGGATGGCGCCGGACCACTCCCCGGGAGCCTGCGTCGCGAAGAACTGGCCGCGGAGGTGGGCGGCGCGGGTCACCGGCTCCGCGGCGTCGGCGTTGCCGATGAGCACGCCGCGCGCGTTCGGGATCGTCTCCAGGAACCGCTCGTGGAGGGAGCGAAGGCGGCTCTCCGATCCGTGGATCACGAGCGCCGGCGCCCTGACGAGCGGCGTGTGCTCGAAGGTGGGGAAGCGGCAGATCGCGTAGGGGCCGGCGCCCTCCCAGCCCATGTCGCCGTAGATGCCGCGGACGTCGTCGCCCCCCGCGTTGATGGCGAGCAGGTTCATGAGCGAGCGGTTGACCTCGGCCAGGTCGGCGCCCGGCCGATCGCCGCCGACCCGCTTCCAGATCGCGACCAGGTGGCTGCCGTCGGGCTGCTCCGGGTAGTAGCGGTGGATGCGGCCGTGAAGCGCGCGGCCCTCCTCGTTGCAGTAGTTGAAGGGCTCGTCGAGGACCAGCGACCGCACGCGCTCCGGCTGCCAGCCCGCGAGGTCGATCGCGATCTGTGCGCCGGTCTTCGCGCCGAAGAGATGCACGCGCGCGAGGCCGAGCCCGTCGAGGAACCACGAGAGCGCCTGCGAGAACTCGCGAACGCTCGTGTAGGGCTCGGGGGGGCGATCGGACTGGCCGTACCCGATGGTCGTGGGCGCGATCACGCGGTAGCGGTGGGAGAAGTGGCCGAAGAGCGGCTGGTACTGCTCCGAGGTGGACGGCGTGGTGTGGAGGATGACGAGCGGCTCCCCCTCGCCCGCCTCGCGGTACTCGACGTGACCGTGCGGCGTCTTCACGAAACCGCGCGTCACGTCCGCCCCGGTCGCCGTCCCCATGGTCGTCCTCCCCC
>VYDC01000002.1 GCA_009843585.1 Chloroflexota bacterium
AGGTGGCCGACGGCGCGGCGCTGGACCATGAGGGCGACACCAACACCTACACGGCTCAGTTGGCGGCCAGCGATGGGACGCTCGCTGACACCGTGGGGGTGACGATCCTCGTGACGGACGTTCCCGCGCCGGGCAAGCCGGACGCGCCGACGGTGGTGGGCGGCACGGAAGAGGTGTCGGTGTCGTGGACCGCTCCAGACAACGAGGGGCCGGAGATCACGGGCTACGATCTACAGTACCGGGCGCAAGGAGAGAGCGGTTGGACGGAGGCATCGCCGCCGGGCGCGGCGTTGTCCTTGACGATCACCGGGCTCAAGGCGGGAACGACGTACGAAGTTCAGGTGCGGGCGGTCAGTTCGGAGGGTGCTGGCGAGTGGTCGGAGTCCGGCGAGGGGACAACCGAGAGGGCCAACCAAGCGCCCGTCTTCGCCGCGGACGCGTACGAGCGCGAGGTGGCGGAGAACTCACCGGGCGGCACGGCGGTGGGCGAGCCGGTGACGGCCACCGACGCCGATGACGACGAATTGACCTACAGCTTGATCACGGGCGAGGACGGCATCCCGTTCGAGATCGGCTCGACGACAGGCCAGCTCGCGGTCGCCGACGGCGCGGCGCTGGACCATGAAGGCGAGACCAACTCATACACGGTTGCGGTGGTGGCGACCGACGAGACGCTGGCCGACACCGCCTCGGTGACGATCCGCGTGACGGACGTTGCCGCGCCGGGCAGGCCGGACGCCCCGACGGTGACGGGCGGCGCGGCGGAGGTGGCGGTGTCTTGGATCGCGCCGGACAACGACGGGCCGGAGATCACCGGCTACGACCTACAGTACCGGGCGCAGGGAGAGAGCTCTTGGACCGAGGCATCGTCGCCGGACGCGGCATTGTCCCTGACGATCACCGGGCTCAAGGCCGGAACCACGTACCAGTTTCAGGTGCGGGCGGTCAGTTCGGAGGGCGCGGGCGAGTGGTCGGAGTCCGGCGAGGGCACGACGGCGGCGGCCAACCAGGCGCCCGTCTTCGGTGCGGACGCGTACGAGCGCGAGGTGCCGGAGAACTCGCCGGGCGGAACGAGGGTCGGCAGACCGGTCAGGGCCACCGACGGCGATGGCGACGAACTGGTCTACGGCATCCTCGCGGGCGGGAACGGCGCGCCGTTCGAGATCAACCCGGAGACGGGCCGGATCAAGGTGGCCGACGACGCGGCGCTGAACTACGAGAGCGCGGACACGCTGTTCACGGTGCTCGTCGAGGCGAGCGACGGGACGCTGGCGGACACCGCGTCGGTGACGATCCGGGTGACCGACGCGGATGAGCCGGGCAAGGTCACGCTGAGTCCCGAGGTGGCGCGCGCGGGCGTCGAGCTGACCATGACCTTGATGGACGAGGACGGCGTGCGGGACTTGGGCAAAAGGCGCATGTGGCAGCGGTCGCGCGACGGCAGCTCGTGGAATGACATCGCCACGGGCCGGCGGTATACACCCGTGACGACCGACGAGGGCCGGTGGCTGCGGGCGGTGTTCACTTACACGGACCGTCACGGGCCGGGCAAGCGTGCGGCGAGCGCGGCGGTGAAGGTGCTGCCCGCGAACGCGAAGCCCTCGTTCGGCGCGGTGTACGAGCGCGAGGTGCCTGAGAACTCGCCCGGCGGCACGGCGGTCGGCGCGCCCGTGGCGGCCACCGACCCGGACAATACTTCACTATCCTACAGCTTCGCCGAGGACGGAGACGACGTCCCGTTCGGGATCGACTCGTCAACGGGCCAGATCACGGTGGGAGCGGATGCGGCGCTGGACTACGAGAGCGGGGACACGCTCTACACGGTGAGTGTCGAGGCCACGGACGGCGAGCTTGCCGACACGGCCTCGGTCAAGATCCGGGTCACGAACGCGGACGATCCGGGCAAGATCGCGCTGAGCGCGGACGTGGCGCGCGTGGGCGTCCGGCTGACCGCGACGCTGATGGACCAGGACCGCTCGATCGAGCGGAGCAAGATGCGGACGTGGCAGCGTTCGTCCGACGGCGCCGCGTGGACGATGGTCGTGCAGGGCGCGGCGAGACGCTTCTACACCCCGACCGACGCAGACGAGGGCAAGTACCTGCGCGCGGTGTTCACCTACACGGACGGCCACGGTCCGGGCAAGCGGGCCGAGAGCCCGGCCGTGATGGTCGTCGGCGCGACCACGCCGGTCGTGTCGTTCGGCGCGGACAGCTACACCGCCGCGCCGGGCGGATCCGCCGATGTCGCCGTGCTGCTGTCGCCCGCAGCCTCCGGGGCGCTCGCCATCGAGGTCGTGGCCGGAGACGGCACGCACACCGTCACGTTCCAGGCCGGAGCGAGTACGGCCACCCTGGCCGTAAGCACTTCCGGCCTATCGGCCGCCGACACCGTCGCGGTTCGGTTCGGCAACCTGCCCGAAGGGGTGGCGGTCGGCGTACCGGCGACCACGCGGATCATCGTCGCGGCGACCGCCGGAGACCGTGTCTCCCGATCCGTCGTCGAGGACGATTCGCCGACCGAGCTTGAGGTCGAGTACGCCCAAACGGAGTACGAGGCGGTCGCGGGCGGACCGGGGACGGAGATCACGCTCCGGGTGAGCCCCGCCGCCGACCGGCGGGTGGCCGTGCCGCTGACGGCCACGCAAGCCGACTCCATGGAGCCCATGTTGCCGGATTCCGTCGTGTTCGAGCCCGGCGACTCGCTCGCGGCGTTCATGCTCGAAGTCCCGGCCGGGACCGGGTCCGGCCTCCTCGCGCTCGGGTTCGGCGCGCTGCCCGAAGCCGTGAGCGCCGGCGCCGTCTCCTCCGCCACTGTCGATATCGCGGACCACGATCCCGGCCCGCTACGGGACGAGGCGTTCGACCTCGGACTCGCCGTCTTCGGGCGCGCCGTGGCCGAGGGCGCGCGGCAAGCCGTGGGCGCGCGCATCGACGCCGTCATGCGGCCCGCGGGAAGCGGTTCCGGCACCGAAATGCCCGGATCGGCGACGGAGTGGGCCGGACGCGCGGCCGGCACCCTCGCCTCGCTCACCGGAGCGCCGCTCAGTGCTTCCTCGGCGGCCGACATGGCCCGCCGATCCGGGTCGGTCGATCTGCCGACCGGGCGGGAAGCCGCCCGGCGCCTGTTGCCGAACCTCTCGTTCGCGACCGCGCTCGGGCCACAGTCCGCCCAGGGGCGGCCCAGGATCGGACTCTGGGCCGAAGGGTCCGCACAATCGTTCCGTGGCGAGCCCGGCATCGACTACGACGGCGGGCTCCGCGCGCTGACCGTCGGCGCCGACGCACGCATCGGCTCCTCCGCGCTGCTCGGGGTGTCGCTCATGCGCAGCGACGGCGACCTCGACTACTCGCGCCGCTCCGCCAAGGGCTCGCTCGGACACGCCATGAACAGCGTGCATCCCTACCTGTTCCTCCAGCCTTCTCCCGGAATCGGACTCTGGGCCATGGCCGGATACGGGAGCGGGGATGTCCGGGACGGCAACCACCACGGCGACAGCGGCGCGTCGCTGCGCATGCTCTCGGGCGGCGTCAAGGTGCCG
>VYDC01000238.1 GCA_009843585.1 Chloroflexota bacterium
CCTCTTCCTCACGAATCTCGCGAGGGAGACGAGCCTCCCCTCCGGCGGGGAGCAGGCCCCGGTGCGCGAGCGGGCGGGGGACGCCGGGGGCGACGAGGAGGAGCCGCCGGACGAGGAGCCGGCCGCGCCGGAGATCGAGTACTTCCAGTACGACGAGTGGGACTTCCGGGCCGGCGACTATCGCCCGCGCTGGTGCACCGTGGGGCAGCGTCCCTACGAGGAGGGAGAGATCGACTTCTACGAGGAGACGCTGGTCCGCCACCACGGCCTGGTCACGGAGACGCGCCGCCAGTTCGAGCTGATGCGCCCCGAGTCCTTCCGGAAGATCAAGCGGCTCGAGGACGGCGAGGAGATCGACCTCGACCAGGCGACCGAGTTCCTCGTCGACAAGCGCGCCGGCGCCGGCCCCCTCGCCCGCTTCTACTACCGGCGCAACAAGGTGGAGCGCGACGTGGCCGTCTCGTTCCTGCTCGACATGTCGGCGTCGACGGACGAGGAGATCGACAAGCAGCAGAAGAAGTACGACGAGGACGACGACTTCGACGGCGACCCCGCGAAGTACTTCCAGTGGCTGGCGCAGCGGCGTTCGCTGCGCGCCGCGGATCCGCCGAAGCGCATCGTCGACCTCGAGAAGGAGTCGGCGGTGCTGCTCGTGGAGGCGCTGGAGGCGATCGGCGACGCCTACGGCATCTACGGCTTCTCCGGCTACGGGCGCGACAACGTCGAGTTCTACGTCGTCAAGGACCTCGACGAGCCCTTCGGCGACCGCGTGCGCCGCCGCATCGCGAAGATCGAGCCCGTCCGCTCCACCCGCATGGGCCCGGCGATCCGCCATGCCACGCACAAGCTCACCGGCTACGAGGCGAAGGTGCGGATCCTCGTTCTCGTCTCCGACGGGCGGCCGCAGGATCACGGCTACGGCCGCGACCGCACCGAGAAGGAGTACGCCGTCCACGACACGAAGCAGGCGCTGATCGAGGCGCGCCGGGCCGGCGTCACGCCCTTCCTCATCACCGTCGACAAGGAGGGCCACGACTACCTGAAGCAGATGTGCGACGACATCGGCTACGAGGTCGTCGCCGACATCGAGCAGCTCCCGCGCCGCCTCACGACGCTCTACCGGGTGCTCGCCGGCGACTGAGCGCGCCGGTCCGCCCCGCGCGGGACGGTGCGTCAGCCCCCGCCCGCGGGCGCGTGGCGCCAGAGACCGTCCTCCTCGTCGCGCCGAGCGCTGCCCTCCTGCAGGGCGACGTCCAGGTGCCCGATCACCTCCGTCATCGCCTGGCCGACCCGCTCCTCCGGGAGACGGGGAAAGATCGCGCGCGCGAGCGCGTGGGCGGTCTGAGGCCCGCCGGCCAGGGCGGCGCGCACCTGCCGGCCCCGCCTCCGGTAGTGGGCGAGGAAGCGCCGCGCCTCGGCGGCGGGGTCGAGCGGGACGCCGTCCTCGCGCGCGCCGTGGGCGGGGAGGAGCCTCGACAGGGGGAGGCTCGCCAGCCACTCGACGGAGCGGACGTACGGGGGGAGCGACGGCCAGCGCGGCGTCCCCGTGCTCGAGTGGAAGTGGAGCCCGGCCGACGGGATGCGCCCCGGGAGCAGCGTGTCCCCCGAGTAGAGCTCCCCCGTCTCCTCCACGAGCGCCGCGAGGTTGCCGGGCGTGTGCCCGGGGGCGGCGACGATGCGCAGCGAGCGCTCCCCCTCCGGCCCCTCGATGGGGAAGACGTGGTCCCCGACGGCCGGCGCGACCGAGCCCCACGGCGCGCCCCGCCAGCGGAGGGCGGAGGAGCGCTCGCGACGGACCTGCTCGAGACGCTCGACGGTCGGGGCGGGGCAGCCGTGCCGGACGAGCTCGTCGCGGCCGCGGCGCGCCTGGTACTCGCGCCACCCGTCGCCCGAGGTCAGCGCGGTCATGTCGGGCGCGAGGGCGAAGATGCGCGCGCCGGCCTCCGCCCAGCGGTAGGCGAGCCCGGCGTGGTCGGCGTGGCCGTGGGTGACGATCACGGCCCGCACCCGCTCCGGCGCGAAGCCGAGCGCGTATCCCTGCCCGACCGCCTCCTCCCAGGCGCCCTCGTAGTCGGGGCCGGCGTCCAGCAGCACCCGCCCGCCGCCCGCGCGCTCGGCGACCCGGAAGGCGTAGATGCGGTTCGAGCGCAGCGAGATGGCATCCGCCGTCATCGGGACCGCCATCGACCGCTCCTCTCGCCGCCGCGCCCGCGGGTGCCGGGCGACCCGGCGGTCGCCGCCCGCCGGCCGCGCTACGCCCGCCGCTCGCCGCTCGTGCCGGGGTCGATGCCCGCGGGGAGGCCCATCAGGTGCCGCCGGAGCATCGAGAGCGCCTGCTGCTGCGCGCGCCTCTTCGTCGCGACCCGGCCCTGGTAGTAGCGCCAGCGGGCGTACTCGACGGGGCCGTCGCTAGCGAGCGCGATGTGCATCGTCCCGGGAGGCTGCCCTTCGACCGCGGTCCCCCCGGCGACGCCGGTGATGCCCACGCCGATGTCGGCCCCGAGCATCGTGCGGGCGGCCCCGGCCATCGCCTCGGCCGTCTCGCGGGAGATCGCGCCGTGGCGCTCCACGACCTCGGCGGGGACGCTCATCCGGAGCTTGGCGGCGGTGGCGTACGTGACGAGGCCGCCCAGGAAGTAGTCGGAGGCGCCCTCGACGTCGGTGAGGGCGTCGGAGACCGCGCCGCCCGTCGCCGACTCCATCACCGCGAGCGTGAGGCCCCGGGAGCGGAGCATGCGCCCGACGGCGGCCGCGAGCGACTCGTCGTCGACTCCCCAGAGGTAGGGGCCGAGCAGCCGCCGGGCCTCGGCCTCCACCGGCGCGATCAGCGCCTCCGCCTCGGCGCGCGTCGCCGCCTTCGCGGCAAGCCGGGCGTGGACGCCGTCGGGACGGTGGTAGACGCCTATCGAGGGATTGGCGGATCCGAGCAGCGGCGAGAGCAGCTCGTCGACGGAGGACTCGCCGAGTTCCGTGGTCTTGAGCGTGCGGCTGACGAGCACCGCGCCCGCCCGCCCCTCGAGCTCCGGCGCGACCTCGCGCTCCCACATCCGCGTCATCTCGGCCGGGGGCCCTGGCATCACCACCATGGCGCGGCCGTCGCGCTCGACCCACCACCCGGGCGCCGTGCCGCGGGGGTTCGGGATCGCGCGGGCGGACGGGATGAGCTGCGCCTGCTTCAGGTTGCGCTCCGGCATCGGGCGGTCACGGCCGCGCCAGAAGGAGCGGAGGATGCGCTCCTGCTCGGCATCGGCGCGGAGGCTCTCGCCCAGGACGGCGGCGACGCTCTCCCTGGTGATGTCGTCCTCCGTCGGGCCGAGACCGCCGGTCGTGACGACCAGGTCGGAGCGCTCCCACGCGCGGGCGAGCACCTCCTGAAGCCGCCCCGCGTTGTCGCCGACCTGCGTCACGTAGTTGAGGTCGATGCCGAGGGCGGGGAGGCGGCCGGCGAGGAAGGCGGCGTTGGTGTCGGTGATCTCGCCGAGCAGGATCTCGGTGCCGATCGAGACGATCTCGGCGCGCACGCGGCCCCCGTC
>VYDC01000072.1:0-2526 GCA_009843585.1 Chloroflexota bacterium
CGGAGGAGGCGCGCGCCTCGGGCGCGAGCGCGGAGTCGGTCCGCTGTGACGTCGCCGACGAGGCGTCGGCGCGGGCGGCGGTCGAGGCGGCCCGCGAGCGGCTGGGCGGCCTCTCGGTGCTGGTCAACAACGCGGCGAACCGCGACCCCTCGGCGACGGTGGTCGAGCTCGACCCGGCCAGCTGGCGCCGCACCCTCGACATCAACCTCACCGGCGCGTTCCTGATGGCGAAGTACGCCATCCCGCTGATGGCGGAGGCGGGCGGCGGCAGCCTCATCAACGTCGCCTCGCAGCTCGCGCGGGTGGCCTCCCCGCGCTCGCCCGCCTACTGCTCCACGAAGGCGGCGCTGGTGCAGCTCTCGAAGGTGCTGGCGCTCGACCACGCGGCGGAGGGGATCCGCGTCAACAGCCTCTCGCCGGGCGCGGTCGAGACGGAGCGGCTGGTGCACCGCTTCGGGAGCATGGAGCGGGCACGCGAGGCCATCGCCTCGAAGCACATCCTCGGGCGCCTGGCGCAGAGCGAGGAGATCGCCGAGGGGGCCGTCTTCCTGGCCTCGGACGAGTCCTCGTTCATGACGGGCGCCGACCTGCTGCTCGACGGGGGCTACACGGCCACCGTGTAGGCCGGCGGGTCGCCTCGCACCTCGTCCCCGGCGCCGGAACGCTCGCAGGCCCTCCCGTCCGGCGCGGGACGGGGCTGCGGAGGCGGGGAGGGCCGCGATGCTGCACCGCCTCTTCCCCGGCGTCTACGAGGGCTGGATCGTCGTCGGCGCGGCCGGCGTCGTCATGCTGGTCAACGGCACGACGTTCTTCTACGGCCTCGGGACCATCTTCAACGACCTCGTCCTGGAGTTCGGATGGAGCGTCGCCGCGACGAGCCTCGCCTTCTCGCTGCGGACCGAGGTGCAGGGCGCGGCCGCCCCGGCGATCGGATACGCGATCGATCGACTGGGCGCGCGGGCGGTGCTGCTCGCGGGGGTCTCGGTCGCAGCCGCCGGGCTGCTCGCGCTCTCCTTCGTGCAGAACATCTGGCAGTTCTACGCGGTGATGCTGCTCTCCGCGGCGGGGATCGGCGCCGCCGGCGGCCAGGTCGGGATGACGGCGACGACGACCTGGTTCCGCGTGCGCCGGACGCGGGCGCTGGCGCTGATGTCCATCGGGGGCTCGCTCGCCGGCGTGCTCGTCGTGCTCATCGCCCTGCTCGTCGAGGCCCTCGGCTGGCGCGGGTCGCTGCGCGTGCTGGCCGGCGCCTACTTCGCGGTCTCCGCCTTCTGCGCGAGCAACGTGCGCTCCAGGCCCCCGTCGCACCCGCAGCCCCTGGACGGCATCGCTCGCGCCGTCGGGTCGGAGGCGGCCGCAGCCGACGACGGCGGGATGACGGCGCGGCAGGCGCTCCGCACGCGCGCCTTCTGGCTCCTCGCCGTCGGGCAGGCCGCCTCCTTCTTCTCCATCGTCTCCGTGATCCTGCTGACCATCCCCTACCTGGAGTCGCTCGGCTACTCGAAGGGGATCGCGAGCACGGGCCTCGCCGTCTACACGCTCTCCTCGGTCATCGGCCGGGTCGGCTTCGGGTTCCTCGCCGACCGCTCGGACAAGCGACGCATGCTCGCCGTGGGCACCGCGCTCGCGGCCTTCGGCACCATGCTCCTCGCCGCCGCGGGGCCGGCCGGATCCTCGCTCGCCGTCGCGATGGCGGGACTGCTGATCCTCGGCCCGGGCTTCGGCGGGATCATCCCGGTCAGGACGGCGCTGATGGCCGACTACTACGGGGTGCGCTACTTCGGGACCATCAACGGCGCTGCGGCGTTCGTGATGACGGCCGGCGCGGTCATCGGGCCGTGGGTGGTCGGCCGCACGGTCGACGCCACCGGGACGTACACGCTCGGATGGGCGATCGCGGCCGCCGTGGCGTGGCTCGCCGTGCCCATCCTGCTCGCGGCCCGCCCGCCCGGCTCCGGACCGGGCGCGCCGCCGGCGACGCCGCTCCGGGCTGCCCCCGCCGGCCGCGGGCCGTAGACTCTCCACCGCCCGCCGGGACGGGGACCGCGGCGGCGAAGCGGAGTCGTCCATGCCCGAGGCGAGCGTCCATGGCGTGCGGCTCCGCTACGAGCAACGGGGCCCCCGGGACGCGCCCGCCCTGCTCTTCCACCACGGCTACATGAGCTCCTCCGACACCTGGTCCGCCGTGATCGATCGCCTCGCCGGCGACTATCGCTGCATCGCCCTCGACGCGCGCGGCTGCGGGGAGAGCGAGCGCACCCCGGGCGGGCACACGGTGGAGCAGTACGCCGCCGACGCGCTCGGGCTCGCGGGGCTGCTCGGCGCGGGGCGCTTCACGTTCGTCGGGCACTCGATGGGCGGGGCCATCGGGATGTGGCTCGCGCTCGCGGAGCCGGAGCGCGTCGAGCGGCTGGTGCTGGTGAGCTCGGTGCCGGCGGCCGGGGTCGGCGCCGACGAGGCGGCGGCGGACCGCCGGGAGCAGCCCCTCGCGCTCAGGCGCGAGGCATCCTTCGAGCGACTAGTCTC
>VYDC01000072.1:2536-3498 GCA_009843585.1 Chloroflexota bacterium
GGGGGGGGCGCCCCGCCGGTCGCCCCCCCCCCCCCCCCGGCGCGCGGCCCCCACCGCGTGCCTCGGCGCGGCGCGCCGGGCGCCGGCCGCGCGGCCGCGCCCCGACGCCGCCCTCGAGCGGGCGGCTCGGCGCTGGCTCGCCGCCTCCGATGCGCACGTCGAGGGGATGGCGCGGGCGATGCTCTCCCTCCGGCTTGGCGAGCGGCTCCCGGAGATCACCCAGCCGACGCTCGTCGTGAGCGCGGCCGCCGACGGGTTGCTCCCGGCGAACCTCGCCGACTACCAGCAGCTCCCGAACGCGACCCTGCACGTCTTCAGCCGCGTGAGCCACGGCGTCCCGGGCGAGGTGCCGGAGGATCTCGCCGCGGTCATCGCCGACTTCATGGAGCACGGCGCCGTCACGTTCCGGACGCTGCAGGCCAGGCTCCAGGCGCTCCAGCGCGGGGACGCCCCGTGAGCTCCGCCGGCGGGCCGTGGATCTATGCCCTCGGCGAGCTCGCCCCCCGGGTCGACCCGACCGCCTACCTCGCGCCGACGGCGACCCTCATCGGCGACGTCGCGGTCGGCGCGGGCGCGTCGATCTGGTTCGGGGCGGTGCTGAGGGGGGATTCCGGCCCGATCACGGTGGGCGCCGGCACCAACGTCCAGGATCTCTGCATCCTCCACGAGGAGACGACCATCGGGCGCGACTGCGTGCTGGGGCACCGCGTGCTCGCGCACGGGATCCACGCCGAGGACGGGGTCGTCATCGGCAACGGGGCCCTGGTGCACGAGGGGACGCGCATCGGGGCCGGAGCGGTCGTGGCCGCGGGTTCGCTGGTGCCGGCGAACACGGTGATCCCGGCGGGGACGCTGTGGATGGGCGGCCCGGCGCGGCAGCGCAGCGACAGCGTGCCCGACCGCATCCGGCGTCGCTTCCAGGAGACGCGGGAGTTCTACTCGGGCGCCACGCGGAGCTACCC
>VYDC01000092.1 GCA_009843585.1 Chloroflexota bacterium
GGGGCGCGGGTGATCAAGGTCGAGCCGCCCGGCGGCGACCCCTTCCGCGCCTTCCGGGGCGGCCTCGCCACCGCGAAGACGACCGCCGGCAAGGAGAGCATCTGCCTCGACCTGAAGCAGCCGCGCGGCCGCGAGTTGCTGCTCCGGCTGGTGGAGCGCTCGGACGTGCTCATCCACAACAACCGCCCCGGAGCCTCGGAGCGGCTCGGCATCGGCTACAAAGACCTCGCGGCGAGGAACCCGCGGCTCGTCTACGTCTGGTCCTCGCCCTACGGATCGCGGGGGCCCGGCGCCTCCCGGCCGGGGGCGCACCCGATCCCGGGCGCCGCGGTGGGGGGCGCGCTCCACCAGGCCGGGCCGTCGATGCCGCCCGCGAGCGGCGCTGAGACGGCGACCGTGGGCGAGCAGATCGAGATCGCCCGCTGGCTCCACGCCGCGAACGAGCCCTCGCCGGACCCGATCGCCTCGGCGGTCGTGGCCTCGGCCACCCTCCTCGCCCTGTGGGCGCGCGAGCGCACGGGCCGCGGGCAGCTCGTCGAGACGAGCATGCTCGCGGCCTCCGCCTACGCGCAGATCGACGACTTCCTGAGCTACGCGGGGAAGCCGGCGCGCCGCCTCCTCGACGCCGACCTCCTCGGGTTCGGCGCGCTGGAGCGCCTCTACCCGGCCCGCTCGGGCTGGATCCTGCTCTCCGCCCGCGGCGAGGGCGAGTGGGAGGCGCTGTGCCGCGTTCTCTCGGGCGAGCCCGGCGGGGCGGGGCTCGGGACGGACCCGCGCTTCGCCACCCCGGAGTCGCGCGAGCGCGACGACCGGGCTCTCGCCTCAGCGCTCGCCGGGATCCTCTCCGGCCGCGACGCGGACGAGTGGGAGCGGCTCCTCTCGGCCGCGGGGGTCGGCGCGGCGCGCGCGGACCGCGGCGGCGTCGGGGACTTCCTGGAGGAGGACGAGCACGCCCGCGCCGCGCGCCTCGTCCGCGCGGTGGCGCACCCGCGGTACGGGGATGTCCTGCGCTACGGGCCGCTCGTCGACTTCGGGCGGACCCCGGCGACCTGCCGGCCCCCGGCGCTCGCCGGGGAGCACACGCTCCCGCTGCTCGCGGAGCTCGGCGTGAGCGAGGAGGAGGCGCACGACCTCGCGGAGGCGCGCGTGCTCTGGAGCGAGGCGCCGTGAGCGAGCCGGCCCGACGGCCGCGCCCGCTCCGCATCTGGTACCAGGGCTTCCTGGATCTCGAGACCGTCCCGCCGTACCGCGACTCGCTCGCCCGCCACGCCGCCGCGATCCTGCGCCCGGGGACCGAGGTGGCGATCCACGGGATGCCGCCCGGGAGCTTCAGCGGCACCTCGCCGGCCGAGGTCGCCCGCCACGCCTACACCGCGGCGCTTTACACCGAGCAGCTCATCACGAACGCGCGGCGCGCGGAGGCCGAGGGGTACGACGCGGTCGCGATCGGGATCGTGCAGAACCCCGGCCTGCGCGAGATGCGGACGCTGGTCGACATCCCCGTGGTCGGCTACGGGGAGTCGGCGATGCACCTCGCCTGCCTGCTCGGGCGCCGCTTCTCCGTGCTCGCCTTCAATCCCGCCCTGCTCGAGCTGCTCGAGGAGCAGATCGACCTCTACGGCCTGCGCTCCCGCGCCGCCCCGACGGTCCTCATCGAGACCGAGTACGAGGCGGTGGCGCGGGGCTTCGAGGAGCCAGAGCCGCTCGTGGCGGCGTTTGAGGCGGCGGCGCGCCGGGCTCTCGAGTCGGGCGCCGACGTCCTGATCCCCGGGCAGATGGTGCTCGCCGAGATCCTCTGGCAGCAGGGGCTGCGCCGCACGGAGGGGGCTCCGGTCGTCGACGCGCTGGCGGCGGCCCTCAAGAGCGCCGAGCTCCTCGCCGAGCTGCGCCGCGACTCGGGCGTCTGGCACAGCCGCAGGGGCTTCTGGGGGGCCCGGCCGGAGGCGTCGCTGGTCGAGGCCGCGCGCGAGCGCTACCTGCGCTCTCCGTAGCGGCGGGCGAGGCGGGGACCGCCGCTCCGCCCGTGACGGGGCCGGCGCTAGCGATCGCGCCAGGAGAGGAGCGGCAGCAGCTCCGTGACGTCGGGCTGCTCCTCGAGCGCCCAGACGCGGCGCTCCACCTCGGCGACGCGGGCGTCGTCGAGGAGTCCCGAGGCGCAGTCCTCGAACTTCTCCTCGACCTGCCTCTCCGTCAGGGGGTTGTCGGGTCCGCCGCGGTACGTCTCCCCCGCCTCGCGCACGATGCGCCGCCCGTCCCTGGTCTCGAGCACGAGGCGGGAGCGGATCTTGTCGAGACCGCGCGCCTCTATCTCGGCGTCGTAGGCCGTCTCCACACGGCGCTGCATCTCCTGGACGTCGGGCCTCTGGACGAAGCCGTCCGTGAACTCGTTCTTCCCGGCGCGCCCGGCGATGGCGATCGCGGCGAGGAGGAACGCCATCGAGAACTTCCCCTCGAGCTCGGTCGTCGCGACCCGGTAGCGGATCGGGCCGAGGATGTTGTTGCCGGCGTGGAGCGTGATCCGCTCGATATCGGCTGAGGCGAGGTTCTCCTCCCGCATCAGCGCCAGCAGCGCGTCCATCGACGGGTGGGTGAGCACGCCGCAGGGGTAGGGCTTGATGGAGACGCCGGGCCTCTCGATGGAGAGGGGCGAGCCGAAGCGGCCGCGAACGAGCTCGGGCTCGGCCCCGCGCCCGGCGACGGCGAGGTAGCCCCACGGGCCGTCGATCGCCTCTTCGTGGGCGGTGAAGCCCTCGGCTGAGAGCAGCGCCGCCGTGACGCCGTTCTCGGCGGCGCGGCCGACGTGGAGCGGCTTCGTCATCGTCCCGAAGTTCACGCGGATCCCGGAGGCCATGGAGGCGGCGATCCCGAGGGCGCGCGCGGTCCCGGTGGCGTCGAGCTCGAGGAGCCGCGCGGCCGCGGTCGCCGCGCCCAGGGTCCCGAAGGTGCCGCTCGAGTGGAAGCCGCCGATGTAGTGGTCGGGCGACACCGCCTCGTTGAGCTTGCACTCCACCTCGACGCCGGCCACGAACGCGGTCAGGAAGCGCCGGCCGCCGACGCCGCCCAGGAGCTCTGAGACGGCGAGCGAGGCGGCGAGGGGCGGGATGGTGGGGTGCGTCAGGAGACCGTAGAGCCTCCCCTCCCCCTCCGAGAGCTGCGTGTCGTCCCAGTCCATCGCGTGCCCGGCCGTGCCGTTCCAGAGCGCCGCGAGGTGTGCGGGGAGGCGCACCGAGGCGTCGCCGATCACGCGCGCCTGGGGGGAGCCGCCGACCTTCCGCACATAGCGGTCCAGCACGTCGATGGCGGCCTGCTCCGAGCCGGCGAGCGCGACGCCGAGCCCGTCGAGGATGCAGCGCCGCGCGATCCGCAGCGCCTCCGGCGTGATGTCGGCGAAGGTGAATCCGGTGGCGAACTCGACCGCCTCGCGCGTCAGGCCCTCGCTCGGCGCCCCGCGCGCCCTCCAGCCCGCGCCCCCGCCCACCGCGCTCTCCTGCGT
>VYDC01000257.1 GCA_009843585.1 Chloroflexota bacterium
CCGCCCGCCCGCCCACCTCTCCCTGCGCGGCGCCGCGGTCGGCGCCCCCCCCGCTCGCGCGGATGGCGCGCGAGGCGGGCTTCCGGGTCACCGTCATCGATCCGCGGGCCGCGTTCGCGACCAGGGAGCGCTTCCCGAGCGCGGACGAGGTCGTCGTGGGCTGGCCCGATGAGGCGCTGGGCCGGGCCGCCCTCGGCCCGCACTCGTACATCGTGATGCTCCTCCACGACGAGAAGTTCGACGTGCCGGCCCTGCTGCCCGCCCTCGCCTCCGATGCGTGCTACGTCGGCGTGCTGGGGAGCCGGCGCACGCACGCACGTCGCCTCGACCAGCTCCGGGGCCACGGCGTCGGCGAGGCAGCGCTCGCCCGGCTGCGGGCACCGATCGGCCTCGATCTCGGCGGGAGGGAGCCCGCGGAGATCGCCATCTCGATCCTCGCCGAGATGCTCGCCGTCCGGTACGGACGGACGACCGGGCGGCCCCCGCCCCCCGGAGGCGATCGCTGATCCCGAGCCCCCCGCGAGGCGCGGCGCGACCGGCGCGGGGGATCAGGCGGAGATGAACTCCTCGAGCATGCGGCCGGCCTCGGCGGGGCTTCCCTTCGGCATGTAGATGATCTGCAGGTCGGCGCCGTTCTCGGCGCGCTCCCTGAGGCGCTCCTGCACCTCCGGCATCGTTCCGACGACCTCGTTCTCGCGGATCATGCGGTCGCTGATGCCGGCCATCGCCTTCTCGCGGTCGCGCGTCTCCGCCCACGCCTGCTGCGCGGCGCGGACCTCGTCGGCCCAGCCGATCCGGGTCAACATCTCGTGGTAGTAGTTCCACATGCGGTTGATGTAGTTCTCGATCCGGGACCGCGCCAGCTTCATCGTCTCCTCGTCGCTGACGCCGTCGAGCAGGTAGACCGGGGTATGCGGGGCGATGGTGATCTCGGAGTCGTCCCGTCCCGCGCGCTCGGCTCCCTGGCGCAGGTAGCGCCGGAGCTCTCCCATCTGGGACGTCGGCCAGTGCACCGGCATGATGCCGTCCGCGATCTCGCCGGACTGCACGAGCGACCTCGGCGTGATCGCGCCGATCCAGACGGGAACGTCGTCGCGCGGGCGCTCATACCGGATGCTGAAGCCGCGATCGAGGGTGAAGATCTCGCCGTGGTAGTGCAGCCTCTCGCCGCGGATGAGGATCTTGAAGATCTCGGTGTACTCGCGGAGGCGCCGGAGCGGGCGGTGGAACGGCACCCCGTGCATCTGCTCGCCGACGAGCTGGCTCGAGACCCCGATCCCGAGCATCATGCGCCCGCCCGACACCAGCTCGAGCGCCGCGTACTCCTGGGCGAGCACGGCCGGTGAGCGCGAGTAGACGCTGACGATGGTCGTGCCGATCTGGATGCGCGAGGTGTTCTCCGCGATCAGCGAGAGCCAGGGGATCGCCGAGAGCTGCCACGCCTCCGGCACGGCGACGAGCTCGTAGCCCAGGTCTTCGGCGATCCGGATCTTCTCGAGTGTGGCGCGCCAGTCGCTCCCGAACCCGGTCATCAGCCCCAGTCGCTTGCGAGCGTGCGCCCGGGCGCCGGCGGTGGTGTCCCCGGGGCCGTATCGCGGCCGCTTGGGCCGGCACGCGTTGCTTACCGATCCCGGGCGCGAGATGCGCCCGCGCGCCGCCGCGCGCGGGCGGGGGAGCGGTACCCTGCCGGTGGAGGGGGCGGCGACCGGGCAGGAGGCGACGATGCGGCTGGGCGTGCGCGTGCTCCGGGGTCCCGACTGGCGCCTCTCGGTGGAGAAGGTCCGGATAGCCGAGCAGCTCGGCTACGAGATGGTCGTGGCCGTCGACCCGGGAATCGTCCCCTGGCTGACCATCCTCGCGACGCACACCGAGCGGATCCTGCTCGGCTCGTCGATCGTCAACGTCTACCCCCGCAGCCCGGCGCTCCTGGCCCAGGACTTCGCGGCGCTCGACGAGATCAGCGGCGGCCGCGCGGTGCTCGGGATCGGTGTCTCCAGCCCTCAGCTCAACGAGCAGTACCACGGCGTCCGCTTCGAGCGGCCGCTCCGGCGCCTCCGGGAGTACGTCGAGATCGTGAACCTGCTCTTCTCCGGGCGGGAGCTGGTCTACGACGGGGAAATCTTCCGCATGGACGATCGTTTCCGGCTGACGCGCTACGCCAGCCCTCCGCGCGATCACATCCCGATCTGGATCGGGGCGGTCTCCCCGCCGTCGATCCGCCAGACCGGCGAGGTGGCCGACGGGATCATCCCGGTCCACTGGCCCCGCGAGCACTTCGGGACGCTCCGGGCTGAGCTGGAGGAGGGGGCGGGCGTCGCCGGCCGCGCCGGCTTCCCGTTCACGATCGCGCCGCAGACCCACGTCTACGTGCTCGACGGCCGCCGCGACGAGGAGCTGTGGTGGGAGGCGCGCCGGCCCATCTGGCAGTACATCAACCGGATGGGGCCGTTCTACTGGCCGATGCTCGCCCGCCTCGGCTTCGAGGCGGAGGTCGAGGCCTCCCGGGCGGCGTGGGCCCGCCGGGACCGCGACGGCTCCCTCGCCGCGATCAGCGAGAGGATGGTGCGGTCGATCCAGGTGATCGGCCCCATCGAGTCCGTGCGGGAGCAGCTCCGGGAGCGCGCGCGCCTCGGGGCCGACCTGCAGCTCCTCTACACGCCCGAGATCGGGGAGGCCGACTACGACGACCCGGCCGCGATAGGCCGCCGTCTCGAGTCCTACCTCGGGTAGGGACGTCGCGCCCGCGCGGCGCGGGCATCACGGATGTGCTAGCGTCGGCCTCCGGTGCGCGGGGGAGGCGTCGGCGGAGGGGGGAGCTCGCGTGGCGCTCTACGGCGTCGATCTGAGGAGCATGGAGGCCGGTCTCTTCGAGATCCGCGGCGAGATCGCCGTGGTGACGCTGAACAGGCCCGAGTCGCTGAACGCCCTCAACACGGCCATGCACCGCGACATCGCCGCCTGCTGGGAGGAGATCAACGGCAACGAGCGGATCCGAGCCGCGGTGGTGACGGGGGCGGGCCGGTTCTTCTGCGCCGGGCGCGACATCAAGGAGTTCGTGGGCACCTACGGTTCGGGCGAGGCGCGCGCGCTGCGGCCGGTGGACGACCCCGAGCACGAGATGTTCGGCGCGACCGTCAACCACTGGCACATCCGCAAGCCGCTGGTCGGGGCGCTGAACGGCCCCGCGGTGGGGGGCGGGCTCGAGCTCGCGATCATGTGCGACATGATCGTCATGGCGGAGGATGCCTACATCGCCGACCTGCACGCGAAGATCAACGCCGGCGGCATGATCTCGCTCAACGCCTTCCTGCCGCCGATGGTCGCGCGCGAGCTCACCATGACCGACCGGCGCCTCACGGCCGAGGAGTGCCACCGCTGGGGCCTCGCCAACCACGTCGTGCCGCAGGACCGGGTCCTCGAGAAGGCGCTCGAGCTCGCGGAGGCAACGGCGCGGATGGGGCCCGACTCGATCGGGCACCTCAA